>DAOVUU010000333.1 GCA_030632405.1 Desulfobulbaceae bacterium
ACCATTGACGGGGTGGGGGAATGGGCCACGACAACCATTGGCATTGGAGATGGCAATGACATTACCATATTAAAGGAATTGCCGTTTCCCCATTCCGTAGGGCTTTTGTATTCAGCCTTTACCTATTACTGTGGTTTCAAGGTGAACAGCGGGGAATACAAGCTGATGGGATTGGCCCCCTACGGCGGTTACGGCACCAGTGAGCGGGTCAGGAAGTTAAAGGATCTGATCCTCGAGTACCTGGTGGACTTACGCAAAGACGGCTCCATCCTGCTCAATATGGATTATTTTGACTATGCCACCGGGCTCAGGATGTGCAATGACGAAAAATGGCAGGCACTATTCCAGCTGCCAAAAAGAAAACCTGAAACCGAACTGACCCAACCCTACATGGATATGGCATTGGCCATCCAGGAGGTGACCGAGGAGATAATCCTTAAACTGGCCCGAACTGCGGTTGAGCTGACCGGTGTTTCCAACTTGGTCATGGCCGGTGGAGTGGCTCTCAACTGTGTTGCCAACGGCAAACTGCTGCGATCGGGTATTGTTGATGATCTCTGGATCCAGCCGGCAGCAGGTGATGCCGGTGGTGCGTTGGGGGCTGCTCTGGCAGTGCACTATATTGGCAACAGGAAAACCAGAAAGGTCAATACGAATGGATCTGACCAGATGCAGGGCGCCTACCTGGGACCTGAATTCACGGATCAGGATGTGGCGCGTCTGGGCAGGAAATACCAGGCCCCCAGAAAAAATTTCAACAGCTTTGACGAACTGACCACAGAAGTGGCCGGGATTCTTGCAAGGGGTGAGATAGTCGGTTGGTTCCAGGGACGTATGGAATACGGTCCCAGGGCGCTTGGCAACCGGTCCATACTCGGTGACCCGCGCGACCCGGAGATGCAGAAGAAGCTCAACCTGAAGATCAAGTACCGGGAGGGGTTCCGGCCCTTTGCGCCGTCGGTCCTGGTGGAAGATACCGAAGAATATTTTGACCTGCAGGTGCCTTCTCCCTATATGCTCCTGGTCGCACCTGTGCGGGAAAGCAGGTGCAATCCCGCGTCGGATACACGTAATGAAGCGGCAGAAGAGAGCGACATCTTTGAACGTCTCTATCATCTGCGCTCAGATATCCCGGCAGTGACCCATGTAGATTACTCTGCCCGTATCCAGACCGTTGACCAACAGACCAATGAAAAATACTGGAAACTGATCAATGCATTTAAACTGAAAACCGGCTTCGGGGTCCTAGTGAACACCAGTTTCAACGTCAGGGGCGAGCCGATCGTCTGCACCCCGGAAGATGGTTACCGCTGCTTTATGCGTACGGAGATGGACTGGCTGGTTATCGGCAATTTTCTTTTCTGCAAGAATGAGCAGTCCCAGTGGCAGGAAAAGGAAGACTGGCAGGAAACCTACGAGTTGGACTGAGTGAAGAGAAAAGGACTGAGTGCTAAGTGTTGAGGACTGAGGTGGGAAGGGGAGGTTAAAGGCTATCAACCGTCGTTTTGTTTCGTTAAACGACAAAAGGGTAAAAGGTGAAAGGGAACGGACAAGAGATTTTGTATTGACATAAGGCACACATGGGCTTAGTGTTTTTATATGAAAATGTTTAATTGGAGTGAAGAGAAAAACAAAACATTAAAAAAAGAGAGAGGTCTCTCATTCGAGGAAATAGTTTTTGCAATTTTGAATGATCAGTTGCTCGATATACTTGAGCATCCCAACAAAAAACTATATGCGGGTCAGAAACTTTATGTCGTTGCACTTAATGATTACGCATACATCGTGCCATTTGTTGAGAGGGAAGATGAAATATTTTTGAAGACTGTTTTCCCGAGTAGAAAATATACCCGGATTTATTTTGGTGAGGAGGACGAATAATGGGTTTTGATAAGGAAGAAAAAAAACTTATAGAATCAGTTGAAAAAGGGGAGTGGCGTTCGATTGAAAATCTGGACAATGAGATTAACCGAGCCCGGCAGTCAGCTGAAGATACTTTCCGTAAAGACCAGCGAATGAATATTCGGATCTCCAAAAGGGATTTAAATAACCTGAAGATAAAAGCCCTGGAGGAAGGGATACCATACCAAACCCTGGTCTCAAGCCTTATCCATAAATACCTGGCCGGCCGGCTGCATGAGGTGCAGTGAAATAGCCTTATTTTTTTGAAAGATTGGTCAAGGGCTGTCCCGCAATGGGATGGCCCTTTTTTGTTACAATTTTAAATTTTAAGTTTTGAATGTTGAATGAAAAGACAGGAAAAAAGGTGAAAGGTGAAAAGATAAAGAGAAAGAAGAGTCCTGGTCTCTGGGTTCTCGGTGCCAGGTAACTGCAGGATTGAGTGAAGAAAGAAAAAGAGGACAGATTTATTTAATTGTCACTGCCACTGATGTCATTCATAATGGGTCCACATGCGTAAGATATGGACGGTGCGTGTGTCTGAATCTACAGAATATACCAGCCGGTGCTGGATGTTGATGCGGCGGGAGTAAAAGCCTTTAAGGTTACCTAAAAGTTTTTCAAATCTTGGTGGATATGCAAAAGGATCATCTTGTAGCAATTCGAGAAGCTTTCTGGTCTGAGATGATAGGCCTGCATGTTTCAGCTTTTTAAGATCTTTAACTGCCTGTTTAGAGAGAACAACAGACCAACTCACCAGTCGATATCCTCAAGGGGTGTGCCTTTCTCAAGCGGCTCGACAGCTGCTTTATGAATGGAATCAACCAGGCCGGGGAACTGGTTCAGGTACAGTGTTTCCTCGATGGCGCGCCAATCCTCTTCACCAATTACCACGAAATTTTCTCCGTTTCTTCGTTTAACCTTGAGAACTTCGTGATTAGCAATACACTTATCTACTTCTGCTTTAAGCCTTTTTCTGAACTCATTAGCTGTTGTTTCCTGCATGTTTGGCCTCATTCGAAAGTGATTATCTTGTTTTTAATGGTACTGCTTTACAGTACTGTTGTCAAGGTTTTGTTATAAGTGTTAAGGGAGACAGGTTTATTTAATTGCCTTTGATGTCCTCTTTTTGCCATTGCCAGAGGTGAGGGGGCTGATTTATTTGCGCAGCAAATTAGGTAGCGCAGACTCCGATTTGTCTCCCCGAGGCCTATCCCCCTGTACTTAGTGCTTTCCTATTAATTTTCTCCGGTTGATTGTTTTTTTATCCTCTGATTAACCATGCCCTATGCTGAGGCAAGTTAGGGTAGTCATACCAAACAATCAACACCATTTTGTTCAGAGAGTTGGAAGTTATGACAAGGTGATTTGACAACTGTCACGTGACGAGTTACAATATTGCTGTGATAAAAACATTTTCAAACAAGGAAACGCAGCGGTTTTTTATCAAGGGAACATCAAAACGTTTACCGCCTGACTTGATCAGGAGGGCATTGAGGCGCTTGGAATATATTCATCTTGCAACCACCATTAATGACTTGAAAGTTCCCCCGAGTAATCGACTGCATGCTTTGACTGGAGATCGTCAGGGGCAATACTCCATATCTATTAACGATAAATGGCGCATTTGCTTTCATTTTATTGATGGTGATGCATATGATGTCGAAATTACTGATTATCCTAACTAGAATAATTGATGAGTACTGTTCGGATCAAGGAGCGTGACAATGGCAATACAAAATGCAGCAAAGCGTGAAATAGCCCCTACCCATCCCGGTGAAATGTTACGGGAAGATTTTGTGCCAGATTATAAATTAACCGCAAGCTCGCTGGCAGCCGCTGTTGGTGTATCGCGTCAGACGGTCAATGAATTACTTTGTGAAAGACGTGCTGTCTCTCCTGTTATGGCATTGAGGTTATCGCGATTGTTTGGCAATTCACCGGAATTTTGGCTCAATGCACAACATGCGCGGGATCTTTGGGATTCTGAGCAGCAATACCA
>DAOVUU010000366.1 GCA_030632405.1 Desulfobulbaceae bacterium
TCTCCAGTTTTGCCCACCCGGGAAAACTGCAGCACCTTTGAAAACCCCATGGTCGGGTCGATCTCCTGCAGTATAACAGCAATGATCTCCTCAGCAGCATTCTTTAACGGAGCGGCAAAGTACCCGGTTGGCAGTCCTCCACCATCAGCATTATCCTGAGAACGTGTTACAGAACGATTCAGCAGCATTGGTGGAACAAAGATGATCTCGCCGCGAAAGACCCTTTTGAGAAGATCGGGACGCAGTGCTGCCAGTGCGTTTTTAAGGCCTATATGCGGACGGTCACTGGCGGCTATATTCATAAAGTTGCGATCAACGATCAGATAGGTAAACTCACCAATATCATCATGTATCCTGTCAAAGAGCGAAGGCACTGTTAAATGGTTTAAATCAGCAGGCTTACTGGAGCCATCGCTTATCCTGATCAGTTCCGTAACACCAGCTACCAATTCAGGGTTCCGTTCCAGTAGTCGGAGAAAATTCTGTTTCCCGTCAACCCAGAGATGCATTCGCTCCCAGGTTGTCTGCAGAGTCGATTTCAGGGTGTTTTCTACATCACTAATAATCGCCTGCCTGTTCTTTTCCAGAGCCAGCCAACTGGCAAGGGTAACGAGAACTATAAACAGACCCAGTAACAGTATGGTGATCCTTCTGAATGAACGGGTCCCAAACTGCAAGTCGACCTTTGCCGACTTGCTGAATCTGGTTATAACCGCACCCATTGTTACCAGAATGAGCAGCAAGGTAATTATTCCAACTGCAAGCCAGAGAGTTTTTTGCGATAATTTTGCATCTGGTTGTTTTCCGGTTAACGGTTCAGCTTGTTTAGCTTGATCAAAGCTTCCCAGCCAACGAGAGGTCAGTGTACCTTGCTCATCCTTGGTGACAGCCTGCAGTCCTTTTTGCAGAATATTTCGGAGGATTTCATTGTCCCGCGACACCCCGATGTGAAGAGCCGGGTTTGCCATTATGTCCAACGATGGATCTGTAAGAATTTTGACATTTGGGATGAAATTCTTTTTAACCAGATAAGAAATATTGCCGATACTGTCGATAAATGCATCTGCCTGCCCTGTTGAAACCGCCATTATGCCATCGAGAAGACCATCCACCAGATAGAGTTCAATCTCGGTGTACTTCTCGGCTATTGCGTCGGTGATGGCAAATCCCCTGATAGCAGCCAGCCGTTTTCCTGAGAGATTGTGAAGAGTTTTGATATCATTGCTGTCGCTGCCTACAAGCATGACTGTGGGTTGAGAAAAATATTCCGTGGTAAAAGCGATATTCTTTTTTCGCTCTTCTGTTTCATAAATCGCAGGAAGAACATCAAGCTCTCCGTCTTTAAGCATATCCAGAAGTTCAGCCCAGGTATAACCGTTGATAAATTGTGTTTTAAAGCCAACCTTTTGAGCAATAAGCTTGAAAAAATCGATGGAGTAGCCCATGGGTTTGCCGTTTTCGACAAAATCAAAAGGTGGCCAGTCTATTTCATTCCCCACCCGGATCTCAGGATTTGCCTTAAGCCAAACTCGCTCCTCAGCTGTCAAGTTGAGAGTACTTTCCCCGCTTGGTCTGTAATAGAGACGTAGTACCCCTATTTCTTCCTGTTCATGAATTACGGGGTGGTGGAGTTCTTTAAGGAGTTTTTTCTCCTCCTCCGGGACACTCTTTCCGCTGTGAAGCTCGTTATCTTCAGTTTTATAGATCCCAAAGAGGATTGATTCACTGGTGTTATCGAAGAGTTCTATTGCCCGAACAGCTCCATTGTCAGCCGCCATAGCAGTGATAATCGAGGCAATGGTATTCTCATCATAATTAAAAAGAGGGGTTGCTATTGCACCGGCTATTTTATCAGCTTGTTCCTGGACATCATTTTCTTCCGCTGCCATGATATTGGTGACGCTGGTTATGACCAGTATGAGCGTGAGCAGTATGTTTTTCATATTATAATTTGTGAAGTTGATGAAGGTAATTTGAGTGTGAGAAAATACAGTAAAGACGAGGTGGTTACTTCAATGCCTGGTTCAGTAACTCAACCGTCTCAGGTGCAACTTGCTGACTACAGGCAATGTAACGGTTATTCCCCGCCGGCATATCAGTAAAATGATGTAATTGAAATTGTGACATCTCATATCCCGCACTTACAATCATCTCTTCAGCCTCCTCTTCCGCCGCAAAAAGATAGTCGGCACGCCCGGACAAAATAATCTGCAGCATCTGTATATTATTACTGCCGGCAACTGCCACCGTTTCGGGTTTATATTTGGTTATCTGTTTATCCACATAGGTACCGTAAGAGAAGCTGTCTTTAACCAGCAGTTTGATTGATTTATCCTGTAACAGGCTGCTGACATCCCCGTGTTGGCTCATTTTACTACTGCCCTTTTTACTTATTACAATGGATGGCCTATCCTGATAAACCACTCTGGTAAAACGGGCAAACTGCTCTCTTTCCGGCTTTTTGAACCAGCCAATTCCACAGGCCGGTTTTTTGTTATATTTGATGATTGCCAGCTGACGCTTGAAGGGCATCTTCTTCCATTGAAACGGGACACCTGCCTGCTCAAAAGCCTTTGCTGCAGGTGTTGCAGTCAGGCCATGTACAGCTCCGTGTTTATCAGACACTGCATAGGGAATTCGTTCATCGTAGTAAAGCTGAATCGGACTCTGGGCCATAACTGTTGATGTAAAGAGGAACAAGATCATCTGTAGAGGAAGCAGAAAAGAGGACATAATTTTCACCCATTTTTTATAAGATTAAGGATTGAAATCTCAGCTCAGAGCTGTCGGCAGTTTTTTGATCACATGCACAAGCTCGACTGCAATTTTGTTTTTGGTAACATAACTCCTTGCCCCGGCGGCAATGGCGCTGATCCGGTATTCGGCGGATTCTTCTTCGTGAATTAATACTATAGGTGTATCCGGGAGGTTGTCGTGTATCTTCCGGGTGGCTTCAACGCCACTTATGTCTGGCAGATCAACGTCGAGGATTATCACCGACGGCCTGTGGGCCAGACTCACCCTGACAGCTTCTTTACCGCTGTGGACTGTCAGTACAGTGGCACCTGGCAGTCCCGTCGTCACCAGATCTTTCAGTGAATTCTGCAGTATGTTGTGGCTTTCGGCAATCAAAATTACCTTGGGACTGCGGTTGCTGTGTTCATCGCTAAATTGCAAGGGGTGTTCTCCTGAACTGGACCCCGGGAACCTCAGTGTAATCACGACAGATAAGTAATAAGCCTGAATCCAGGAAAAGTTTTATAGGATATTACATTATCCACACAGGGAAGATTTGTCTGTCGGGAGATTATGACACTTTGTGTGGGCAATGTTTGAAAAGTAACAAAATTATCTTCCACTTTTGTGGGAA
>DAOVUU010000183.1 GCA_030632405.1 Desulfobulbaceae bacterium
CTGATTGGTACCTTTATCGGCATTCTACCGGCGGAAGGTGGAACAGTGGCTTCATTTATAGGATATAACGAAGCCAAACGATTTTCCAAGACTCCGGAAAAATTCGGTACCGGCTGTCTGGAAGGCATTGCAGCACCCGAATGCGCTAACAACTCTGCAACAGGGGGGGCCATGATACCGACTATGGCACTTGGAATACCGGGCAGCGGTACTACCGCTGTTATTCTCGGGGCCCTGCTGATTCACGGCATGCGTCCTGGACCATTGCTGTTTATCCAGAATGCTGATGTGGTATACGCTGTTTTTATAGGTATGTTTTTTGCCAATCTCATGTTTTTAGGTCTCGGCCTTGGCGGCGCAAAAATATTTTCACAGATTCTGCGGGTTCCCAATTATGTATTAAGCCCGATCATCCTTGTTCTCTGTCTGGTCGGAACCTATGCTCTTCATAATAATATGGCTGATGTCTGGATTATGCTGGTTTGCGGGCTCGTAGGCTATAAGATGAAATCATATGGCTTTGCCGCAGCACCAATAGTGCTTGGACTCGTCCTCGGTGAATTGATAGAGATATCTTTACGCCGTTCATTGATCGTATTTGACAACAACGTCTTCGTGTTTTTTACGCGACCGTGGTCCCTTCTTTTTATTGTTCTGACAATCCTGGGTTTATGTGCTCCGATGATTACGTCATGGCTGGAAAATCGCGGTAAGAAAGCCAACGCAAGTTAGCCTTAATAAATTGAAGTTTATGAACTGTTCAGTACCTGCATCTTGCGGGTACTGAATTTCCAACCATTACAGAGGAGTTGTTTGTGAAAGCTATCGCGGTTCATCTTGATCGCTGTACCGGTTGCAAAACCTGTGAACTTTATTGTGCAACGGAGAGGGGCAGTAATGCCAAAACGTTGTTGCAGGCGGTACAGGAAACACCGCTTCCCCAGGCACGAGTTCGAGTTGAGGGAAGCTCTGAGGTGCCGATTGCTCTTCAGTGTCGTCAATGCGCCCAGGCCCCCTGCGTGGATTCCTGCCTGACTGGTGCATTGAGGCGTGATCCTGAATCAGGTACGGTTGTTATTCACGAAAATGATTGTATCGGCTGCTGGACATGCACTCTGTTTTGTCCCTATGGCGTCATCTATCCATGGCCGGAACGAAAAATTGCTTTAAAATGTGATCGCTGCCTTTATATGGAAAGCCCGGTTTGTGTGGACGCTTGTCCTACCAATGCGCTGGAACTGGTAGACATAGAAAAATACGAAGAATTTACACGTCGCAAGAGGTTAGAGACTGCAGCAGGCCTGCAGGAAAACGAACACCTTGCCGGCAAGCTCTTGTTGGATTTAGTGCAGACACGGTAAACAGAAAGTGAACCGGGGCATTAAGAATCAGGAAGCTGAATTTTAAGGAATCAGGAGTTAATTTATATGGAAACAATTCATCTGAAAACGGTTGACCCGGTCAGCCAGGAGCTTCTTCGTTTCGCAGCACAGCGTGGAATAGAACTGCCCTGGGAACGGTATGAGAAACTTCAGCCGCAGGATGGGTTCTTGAGGCTGGGGCTGAGCTGTCCGTTTGGATGCATGCAGGGACCATGTCGTATCGACCCATTTGGTCGTGGTGCCGGAAAAGGAATATGTGGACTCGGTCGGGATGAAATGGTAGCTGGGACCCTGCTTCGTCTCTGTCTGCAGGGGGCTATGGATGCAATGGGTTCTGCCGCCACGCTTGAGACTGTTCCTGAAGTACAGTTTTCTGACACCCTCGGTAAGATGGTTTCCTCGGTATTGGCCGAGAACGGGCAAGCGGACCTTAACGGTAGCGATATTTTGAAGGGCGCATCTATGCTCGGTCGGTCGTCATCTACCTGTCAGGAATTACTTGTGCAGTCGTTTCGTTTGAGTCTTCTCACTCTGGGATTTTTAGAGCAGGAGAACGAACAGGTATCTGCCGGTACTAAAAAATGTGATGTCGGCTACACTATTGTAGATAAGTATCCGGTCTGTATCGGTTTCAGCGGTCAACCGTCCGTTGAGTTTGTTCAGCAACTGGAGGTAGAATCCAGACAGGGGCCTGGCGCATCTGTTGCGCTCGTCTCTTTAGGTGAGTGGATCAGTCTGAAAGATCGATTTATGCCAATAGCCTGTACGTCCGGTGAGTCTGAACTGCTGATGAGCAGTGGTGCAATTCATCTGCTGGTTGCAGGGCCGGGAACAGATCCGGGCCTTATTGACCTTTGCAGAGAAATGAAGATCCCGGTTGCTGTTGCTGCTGATATTGCGGAGTCGTCAGATGTTGTTCAACGTGCCCGTCAAATGTCTTCAACAGTGTCACAGATGAGCCTGTTTACTGACGCTTCACAGGCAGGAGACGTCGAGGTTGTAATGTCAAATAAGGATTCGGCGCGGATGTTTGGAGAAGATTCCAAAGTGAAAATTGCACTTATCGGTGGAACTGACAGTCCGCAGATGTCCCTTGGTCAGCTTCCTGTTGAACTGGCAAATGGAATTCAAGATCAGGGTTTTCGCGTTGCAGGATGGGGAGACACCGCACTGTGGATGATTAAAAACGGGTTGACTTCAGATGAACAAAAATCAGAGGTACTGATTCTTGAAGACCGCCAGGGACCCTTGCTGGCGGTAAAAGATCTGGCAGAAAAAGACCAACTGGGCCGTCTTCAGGGAATCTGCTTTACCGGCCTTAAAAATTCCGGTGAGCTCGCTATGGCCTTGGGGCTTGCATATCTTGGATGCCCTGTCAGTGTGGCAGCACCGATACCGGTTCAGGGAAGTCAGTTGGTAAAAGATACAATGGCCGAGATGGTACAGTCAAATGGTGGAGAATTAAACCACTATGATCATGTACCACAGGCCAAAGAGATTCTAGAGTGGTTTACAACGCTGTCAATCAAGGGAGCTGCGTAGTGGATGCCGTTATCGTCGGTGGTGGGGTCGCAGGCATGCAGGCTGCGTTGGCCTTTCGCTGGCAGTGGCCGGATAAAACCATTACGCTCGTAGATACAGAAAAAGAGGTTGGTTATTATCGCACACTGTTGCCGCAGTTTATGAACCAGACCATGACCGAAAAAAAACTCTTTTTCTGGGGGTTGCAGGACGATCCCCGGCTGAAAGTGATTTCAGGTGTAACGGTCGAATCTGTTGATCCCAGGAACAGGTGCCTTTTCCTGGACAATCACGAAAAGGTATACTATCGGCGATTGCTTATTGCTTCCGGGGGACGGCCGATTGTGCCCGGGGTTTGTTCCCCCCGTGACTGCAATGGCATCTTTCCGGTGAGAAGTCTGACGGTGGCAAGAGAGGCTCGTGACTGGCTGCCCAAACATCCGGAGGTTGTGGTGGTCGGAGGAGGACTGGTTGGAGTCAAAACGGCGGCCCACCTGGCCGGGCATAACTTTTCGGTCAGCCTCATTGAAAAAGAGAACCAGCTGTTGCCCCAGGCCTTGTCCGCTGCAGCGTCACGGCTTGTTGAGGCCCATCTCCAGCAGAAAAATATCCGTCTGCTCCTTGGTAGTACGGTGGAGGACGTTCAGGTTTCTCAAGGAAAGATAGGAGCGGTTCAGGCAGGTGGGAAGTGGTTGCCCTGCCAGACGTTATTTGTTGCGGCCGGTTCGCTGCCTGAACTGAATCTTTTGAGAGATTCAGACCTGCTGAATGAGGATCGTCTCGAAGTTACACCTGGTTTGCAGACCCTGGATAAAAATATTTTTGCCGCCGGTGATGCAGTGACCATCGTTAAAGATGGTCTCTTTACCCCCTGGACATGGCCCCAGGCTGTTGTTCAGGGAAAACTGGCAGCGCAAAATATGTATTCATCATCACCAAAATCGCTGAACTGCCTGTCCCGTGTTAACTGTATGAACCTGAACGGCCTCTCCCTGGTAGTTCTGGGAGTTCCTGTACCCGGAGCGCAGGTGAGTATCTATTCACGGCCCAAAGACGGGATCTATCGAGAACTTTTTCACCGGGATGGGAAAATTGTCGGCGGTGCGTTGATCGGAAATATCTCAAATGGTGGAAGATTGCACGGAATGATGAATAGTGGTGAAAATGTTGAAATCGGCTTTGATGAACTGTTGAAGCCGCAGATAAATACTTTTTTCAAAGGTTCTCCGAGTTGTACCAGATATAACCGGAGGGCTTCCGTATTGCAGCCTGAGGGAGTTTAACAGATGATTGTATATAAAGAGGTTTGTGTCGGGTGCGGGCGTTGTCAGCCGTATTGCCCGGCAGGAGCGATTTTCTATGAGGATCACAAAAGCGCGATTGATCAGGAGGCCTGTTATGAATGCGGGACCTGTCTGCGGAGTGAAATTTGCCCTGTTGGCGCAATCGTCGAACCACCCCATGTTTATGAATATCCACGTGCGCTCCGCAAATATTTCAGTGATCCTACATCAACACATGCAGTGACTGGGATTCAGGGTCGAGGGACTGAAGAATCCAAGACCAACGATGTGACACTGCGTTGTCCCCCGGGAAGCGTCGGGGTTGCAATTGAGATTGGCCGTCCCACTCTGGGAATGGGACTCAGGGATATTCAAAAGATTACCCGGGCACTTGCCCAAAGCGGAGAATATGAAATTGAACCGAATAATCCGATTCATTCAATGATTCTAAATCCCGAAACAGGTGATTTAAAACCTGAGCTGCTTGATGAAAAGGTGTTAAGTGCCATTATAGAAATGCAGTTTGAAAAAGAGCGGCTGCCAGGGATTTTACAGACAATAAAGAAGGTGATCCCACAGCTTGACAGTGTCTTTACCCTGGATGTGGTGACGATGCTGGACGAGGGGTTGTCAATACCGCAGGATATTTTGGATGTTATCAAATCAGAAGGGTTCATGTGGCGGCCCAATGCGAAGATAAATTTGGGCCTCGGCCGGGTTACTGAATAGGATAAAGATATGACACACAGCTTACATCGAGAAGGGAAAATTGAATCGCTGGAGAAAGATTATGCAGTTTTTATCTATCCGGCGCGGGGGTACAATTATAAGGGGTCCGCACCTAAAGTACGTCGTCTGGTGGAGATTGTGTATCAGGTCGGGCCTGCCAACATGATTGCCACCACTCTCAGGAAAAACCTCTACAGCGGTGTTGAACCGGAAGCTGTACTTGACTCTATCAAAGAGGGATGCCGGGTTTTTACAGTGTTTAACAGTAGGGATAAAATCCGCGACCTGCTTAAAAACCTCAAAGAGGCTGATCAGGGTATTTCCATCGTCGTCAGCGGCCTGATAGACAGGGTGCGTGATATTGCCGCCGAGGTGGGGATCAATCCCCATACCATTAACTTATCACTCGGGATTCACGGGGGCACCGAAAAGTTGCCGCCGGCGGATATACGCCAGTTCACCACCATGTGCGGTCATGCCATGATATCTCCAAAGCTGGTTCAGGATGTTATTCGAAGGGTAAAAACAGGCAAGGTGGATAGTTGGAAGGGGAGTATGATTCTTGCTAATCCTTGTGCCTGCGGGATTTATAATCCCCATCGTTCCCAGGAAATGCTGGAAGATCTGTCTCCACTGTATACGGTTTCACGCTGGTGAAATACGGGATAAAAAAAACACTAAATATCATATGGCTAAGTAAAAAAAATCATATTTTACGATGCCATAGTCAAATTTGAAAAAGGGTAAATGAAATGCCTGTAATTGATAAGGAAGTATGTACCGGTTGTCGGATCTGCCAGACATATTGCACCACGGATGCAATTATGTTTGCAGACAGGAAATGTTATATTAATCCAGACCTATGTACTGAATGTTATGTCTGTTTAAGAATGAAAGTCTGCCCGGAAGATGCCATAGTAGCGGAAGATCTTGTAGGTTTTTACAAACAGTTTCAACATGTGATCAGCGATCCGGTGGAGAATCACGGGGTCA
>DAOVUU010000016.1 GCA_030632405.1 Desulfobulbaceae bacterium
AGGGCCGTCGCACCGGCTAACTTCAGAAATTTTCTTCTTTTCTTGTCCATTAGAGTGTCTCCTTCTTCAACGCTGCTGCTTCCGGGGTCAAATGACAATCCCAGCAGTACGGATCAACAGATGCATATACGTGGCAGGAATCACAGAATTTCTCCTTACTTGTATGGCACTGCATACAGGCCATCTGCAGGCCCTTACGATATTTTTTCCCATCTACAGTTATAACATCACGATTGCCGTCACGAAGAACTCCATCTCTCCATTCATTCAACAGGACCATGTGGCTTTCCCGCATTTCAGCAGCGGGAGCGACACACTCCTTTTCTCCACCCGGCGGCAGCTCCGGTTTTGGTACGGTACTTGCGGTGGAAAACGCGTTGAACCAGAGCGGGAAAGTGACAAAGAGGACGAATATGGCCAGTCCCGGTATAATTGTTCCTTTGTTGTACATGAGCTACTCCTCTATTCTGATCAGGATTTAGAAGACCATTGTACGGAGACCTTCTTCAAGCTCGCCGCGAGTCTCACCTTCTTGAACAATTGCGTTAGCGACAAGCTCTGTCACACCACAGACCCCCACTCCGGGTGTCCAATAGTCGTTCAGAGAAGTCAGTGTCGCTCTGTCGATTGCGCAGACACATGAAAGCATATTCACTCCATGCTTCTCCTGGACATACTTTACAGCATTTGCCCGAGGCAACCCTGATCGCATCCTCAACTCCATAATCTCATCTGTATTTAAACCCGTTCCGGAACCACAGCAGAAGGTCTGCTCCCGAATGGTATTTTCAGGCATTTCAACCCAATCAACAACATGGTCTAAGATATAACGAGGCTCATCGATTAATCCCATTGCCCGTGCAGGGTTACAGGAATCATGAAAAGTCGCCTTGATATGGCTGTTACGACTCTTATCGAATTTCAATTTGCCATGTTTAATAAGATCAGCAGTGAATTCACTGAGATGCACCATTTTTGATGAAGCAGCATTTTCAAAAACGGTGCCGGTGATTGGAGAAACCGGCTTCTCAAGGAAATCAGCCGGGCCGTTCATCGTTTCCATATACTGGTGCACCACACGCCACATATGGCCACACTCGCCACCAAGAATATATTTGACGCCCAACCGCTCTGCTTCAGCATACATCTTGGCGTTCAATTTCTTCATTGCTTCATTGTTGGTAAAGAGGCCAAAATTACCACCCTCGGAGGCATATGTTGACCATGTATAGTCAAGACCGATAGCCTCAAAGAGAAGCAGATACCCCATAGCGGTGTAAAGACCGGGTTCGGCGAAAACATCAGCGGAAGGGGTGATAAAAAGAATCTCCGCCCCCTTCCTGTTAAAAGAAATATTCGGTTTAACACCGGTAAGACTCTCGACGTCTTCCACCAGAAACTCAACGTTGTCTTTAAAGGTGTGGGGCTGCAGCCCCATGTGGTTTCCGGTACGGTTTGAGTTTGAAACGGGCTCTAAAATCCAGTTAATTCCAATACCAACAAGATGAAGTAACTCACGAATCATCATGGTCACTTCAGCAGTATCAATACCGTATGGGCAGAAAACGGAACATCTGCGACATTCGGTACACTGATAAGAGTACATGAACCACTCTTTCAATACACCCACTGTCATCTCTCTAGCCCCAGCCATCTTGCCGAAAAGTTTACCGGCAAGGGTAAAATCATTCCTGTAGATTGAGCGAAGGAGTTCCGCTCTTAATACCGGCATATTTTTAGGGTCACCGGTACCCAGGAAAAAATGACATTTGTCCGCACATGCACCACAACGCACACAGCAGTCCATAAAAATCTTCAGGGAACGAAACTTGTCCAGACGTTCCTTCAAACCCGTAAGAATAATTTCTTTCCAGTCTTCAGGAAGCTTCCAGTCATCTTCTTCCGGTGACCATTCACGTGCATTGGGGAAACTCAGGCCGGACTGACTGTTGAGATATTCCACCTTGTCTTTTTTAGCTACGTATGCATAATTCCCAGCCTTAAACTTCACCGGGATATCCATCCAATCCCTGGTAGGTATTGCTCCTGTGGCCAAGGATGGTCCCTGCACTACGCTTTTCGATAGTTGTTCTAGTTTGGTAACTGACATCGTTATCTCATCCTCATAAGCTAGTTTTGGGTCAATACTGTTTATTCATCATCCTTTTTCGGAGGGAGATCCTTTTCCACCGGAATCTCGGATTCCACCATAAACTCCCGGAATTCATCTTCATATCCAGCATAAGAATGCGGAATTATTTTCGGGTTCCATGGATTCACATGACGTACAGCCCGGGTGTTATTCTTCATGTTCCTTGTCGGACTCATGAACACACCCGCGAAATGCATCAGTTTACTGAATGGAAAATAGGCAAGCAGTACACAGACCAGAAAAAGGTGGATATAAAAAATCGCCCCAATTTCTGTACCGATAACCGGAGAAAAAGTCACAAGTCCTACAGCCAGTTGCTTAATATTGACAATATCAATGTCCGTACGGAAGAGGTAGCGCATCAGAATTCCCGTGGCCCCGATGGCAAAGATCAAAACGAGAGGAAAGTAATCGTTGGCCAGTGAAATAAACCGAACATGACGGGTAACCAGCCTCCTGCTGAACAACAGCACACATCCGGCCAGAAGGCCTATATCGGTAATATACCAGTTGGGAGCACCAACCTGAAAGATACCATCACCAAATTCCAGCCAGCCTATCCAGGCAGGCACCGGATCCAGAAACAGACGCATGTGTCGGATCACAATCATCAAAAACGAATAATGAAAAATCAGAGCAAACATCCAGAGCCATTTAGATGACTCGTAGGTGATCTTCGGTCCTTCATGAAGTTCGGATTTGGTGTTTCTGAAAAGAGATCTGAAGGTCACAATTTCCAGGAACATTCTGGCCACAACCTCTGCGGTGGTATCGGGAGCTTCAAGCCTGTCATGCTTGATGAAATCCAATGATTTTCCCTGACCGCAGGTCGTCTGAATGGAGAATGGGACCGGGGACTTCCCCCACTCTACCACTCTATAGATAAAACCACCCAGGAAGATCATCATAGCCAGATACGGCAGAGCTATACCAAACAGGTACGGCATCCCCGGTATCTGCGATCCGAGCCAGGCAATCAGAATCAAAGCAATGACTGCCAGGAATGAGAAGGCGTACTTCATTTCTTACCTCGCTTCAATTAAACTGAGTTTTGGAAACCATGGTGCAGAGCAGAAAAAAATCTCCACAACATAACAACCGGTTAAATACTGTTGATCTTGGACGAAAATACTGATCTTACAAGGCGCCCTTTATGACTCCCTTATTATCTCCAGCCAGCCGGTTAGATGGACACTTGCTGTCTGTCAATACATGATTGCCTGACCGGATTTCATTAATCCGTACCTGATAAAGACGTTCTCTGTATTTCATATAAATATCGAACGCTGCCAAAACAGCAAGATCGACATTAAATTCGAAATCATACAGAACATCGACAAGCTGTTTTCTCTCCTTATCCGCCTCAAACACTTCTCTTACAATGTGTTTTACTGCATTCAACGGCGCCACTGCCTGAGCCGGAGTAAATTCCTGCACCGATCGAATGGATATAATCTGCTCCAGGGGTGCGGTAAATTCTTTGGGATCAGCTCCCTTTGACAGGAGAAGAAAAAGTTTCTGCAAACCTTCTCTAAGATTTCCCCCCACCGGATTGGCGAATTTATCTCTCTCTTTTAAGAAAAATCCCGAAGAGGTGTATGTTGACAGGACATACTCAACCCATCTGTCTACGATTTTTTCCCTGTGACACCTGAAACCTTCTGCAACATCCATAGAGTAAAAACACCACTAATTAAGTAAGTTAGATTAACTCAACACTCGACCAGTCATCATAGAGAAGAACTGAATGGTCATTCATAAATCCCCATTTCTATCACCTTTCCCCGTAATTTTCAAGACTATTTTTCCACGAACAGTACACCTGAAAAAAAAAGGCCACCCGCCTGGGGGTGGCCTTCAATTGTATCTGAAAATAATAATCTGATGCATCGTAAAAAGGTCATTCGACGCCATCAAACTTAGAGACTTTTAATATCCTCTATTATATTCACTGCCTCTCCAATGTAGGGATCTTCATTCACATCTTTAAGCCAGGCTTCCGCAGTATCAGTTTCCTTGTCGCCCCATTTGTTCTCATCCAGATTCTCGCCAGTTTCCTTACGATATTTTCTGTAATGTGCGCCGACTTTTTCTCGTACCAGACGGGCTTCTTCTCTTTTCTCCCGCATATCATCAATATTAATTGAGATACCGGTTTCATCACTTCTCTTTTTTGCTTTCTCCGTTTCTTCCCTGATGATCTTTAATCCTTCATTTTTTTCAGCACGGGCGAGACTTCTGCTTCGAAGCTTGTCCAGGTCAAGATCAACCCCCGAATATGGACTGTACTCAACAGCTTCTATTCTATCCCACGGTAATGAATAGTCGAGATATCTCTCTCCGGACTTGAGATGGTCAAACAGAGTGGGAAATACTATATCAGGCTCCACACCTTTATATTGAGTCGAGCCGCCATTCACCCGGTAAAATTTCTGGATCATAATTTTCAAAGCCCCCAGGTCATCATATTTTTTAAAATGGAGAAGAGGGATATGATCATTAAGGTCTATTATTGTCTGCACCGTTCCTTTGCCATGAGTGTGCACCCCACCCACTATAACAGCTCTGCCATAGTCCTGAAGAGCCGCCGCTACGATTTCAGAGGCTGAAGCAGAAAATTGGTTTACCAGAACAACAAGCGGCCCATCAAAAAGAATAGTCTCATCCTTATCACTCAAAATACGCTTATCACCAAAACTGTTCTTCACCTGTACCACAGGCCCTGATTCTATAAACAATCCCGTGACGTCGACAGCATCGACCAGAGCGCCGCCACCGTTATTGCGAAGATCGAGTATAATGCCATCAACATTCTTATTTTTCAGTTTTATAATTTCCTGACGAGTATCGTCCGTGGAATTTCTGCCATGGGCCCCATTACGAGTCCCTTCAAAATCCCGGTAAAACCCTGGAATAAATATATATCCTATTTTTCTTCCGTCTTCAGATTCAATAACGGTGCTCTTTACAAAAGTCTCTTCGATCTGAACCACATCACGAATAATTGGAATCGCCTCTTTTGTCCCGTCTGCCTTCCTGACGGTCAATCGCACCTCTTCACCTTTCGGTCCCCGGATCAATCTTACAGCATCCCGCAGACGCATATCTGTAATATCGACGGGTTCTTCACCTTCCTGAGCAACCTCGAGAATAATGTCCTCAGCCTTTAAATGGCCCTGTCTGGCAGAAGCGCTTCCGGGAATAATCCGAACAACTTTGATAAAACCATCCTCTTCTCTTAAGAGTGCACCGATTCCTTCGAGCGAACCACGCATGTTAATATCAAAATCTTCTTTACTTGCGGGAGGAATATAATTGGTATGTGGTCCAAATGACCTGGTGACGGCATTAAAAAACCGATCGTAGTGATCCTGCAAAGTCTCTTGATGAAGTCGGTGAAAAAAGTTTTTGTTTCTTTTAGCCACTTTGTCAATGGCTTCCTGCCAGAGTTCGTCCTCGTTTTTCTTTTTACCCTCCTGAGCTTCCTTCTGATCCACTTCTAGATCAAAAAAACGAGAAATGATCTCTGTTTTCAGTACCTTTCTCCACCTGTCTTCCAATTCTGACAGGTTCTTTGCATAACTGAGTTTTTCCGGATCGGTTTCATAATTTTCTTTCCGGGTCACATGAAAAACACCGACAGAAAAATCCCCACCTGAACTGCCCTGCAGAGCACCTTTCCCGCCTCTTTCTACTTTGCCGTCAGCCAGCATCACAGAGACCATCTTCTCAACGAGCATTATTTTTTCACTCAGAATATCATATCCTGCGTCAGGCAGAGAAACCCTACCCGCCTTGATATTATCATCTATATGATCGGCAAAAGCCTCCAGCTGATCAACATCCACCTGCAGAAGAAACCGCTTCTGAAAATCGAGCTGCTTGATATAGAGTTTGAACGCCGCTCGAGCCTGCTCATCATCCATCACTTTTTCACTGAAATGAAGGGTAGGCAGTTGCTTACTCAACATATACCCGATAATCTTGTTTCTCTGCCGATCGAAGCCGTCGGGCTGAGTTTCAGCAACAATTTCGGTAACAGAAAAAATTACGACAAGAAAGGAGAACAAAAAAACGAGATAATTTCGAATAATTTTCATAGGTAAATCACAAATAGAAAAAAGAGGGTGGCTCATTGCAGGGACACTACCCCGATAAAGTCCATACAGACATAACAGAACAGAAAAACAAATACCATGACAAAGGTGAACAAGATTTACTTGTCATCATCTCCGTTATCCAGCCTGAAGAGAGAACGAATAACATCAACCTTCATATCGCTGTTATCACGCCCTGTACATGATTCACTCTTAAGGTAAGTTAAAGGGTCATGGAGTATCCTGGAAGAAATAGCACTCACCATTTTCTCCAGTGTTTTTCTATCTTTCCCATTTACATTCGGCATCCGGGCCAGAGTTCGATCGAGTTCCAAACGGGTAATCCCGTCAACTTTTTCCCTTAAGTCACGGATAGTAGGGGTCACCGCCCGTCCCTGGCACCATCTCTGAAATTTTAAAGCCTCTTCATCGACAATTCGTGCGGCTTTTACCGCTTCTTTATCACGCGCTGATTTGTTGATCTCCACCACGCTGCTGAGATCATCAATATCATAGAGGTACACATTGTCAATTTCAATCAATTTTGGATCCAGATCACGCGGAACGGCTATATCAATGAAAAAGAGTGGTTTATTCCTTCTGGTACGCATGACAGATTTTACATCCTGCTTACGCAGGACCAAATCTGTTGCTCCGGTAGAACTGATTATAATATCAACTCGTTCCAGTTGCTGTACCCGTTCATCCATTGAAACAGCACTGCCGTTGAACCTTTTTGCTAAATCTACAGCTCTCGACAACGTTCTATTTGCAACAACTACAGAACCGACACCCCGGCCTACAAGGTGCTCAGCGGCCAGTTCAGCCATCTCTCCGGCACCAATAAGCATTACTTTTTTGCCTTTGAGACTACCAAATATTTTTTCAGCAAGTTGCACGGCCGCATAACTTATCGATACAGCTGAAGAGCCTATCCCTGTCTCTGTACGCACCCTTTTAGCAACGGAAAATGATTTATGCAGGAACTTGTTCAGTAATGGCCCGGTGCATCCGAGTTGGGCAGCATATCCGTAGGCTTCCTTTAATTGTCCGAGAATCTGAGCCTCCCCAATCACCATGGAGTCCAGACTGGCAGCCACCATGAACAGATGATGTACTGCGTCAGCATTGTAATATATATAGAGGTACTGACTACGTTCTTCCTCACTGAGGCTGCCACCAAAAAGAAAAGTTATAATATCATTTTCAACCTCTGCCCTATCCTCGACCACCATAAGCAGCTCAACCCGATTACAGGTTGAAAGCAGGTAGCACTCTTTGCAGTCAGGAATCTTTTTCAGAGCGGACAGGGGCTCGTCATATCCGTCCGAAAGTGCAATTTTCTCTCGAATTTCAACTGGAGTTGTTTTATGGTTTACACCAAGCAACAGTATCTTTTCACCCTGCATAACTGTGTACACCTCCCAACAGATATGTTACTCCCCACAAGGTAAAAATAACTGCAGCAAAACCAAGAATAGCCATTACAGCACCCTTCTTTCCACGCCAGCCGACGGTAAGTCTCTGGTGAATTTGCACAAGATAGATAAACCAGGTAATAAGTGACCATGTCTCTTTTGGATCCCAATGCCAGTATGTTCCCCACGCCTGTCGAGCCCAGAGTGACCCGGTCACAATCCCCAAAGTCAAAAAAACAAAACCTGCAGTCAGGCAGTGGCTGATCAACTGATCCAGTGCGTCAAGGGAGGGAAAACGCGAAAAAAAATAGCCAAATCGCTTGCTCTTCAGCTCTCGTTCCTGAAGCAGATACATAATTCCACCACAAAAAGCGAGGGAGAGAAAACCATACGCAACAAGAGAGACTCCGGCATGAACCGGCAGCCACCAACTCTGTAAAGCGGGGGACAGAGGTGTCAATTCACGGGAAGAAATTGTAGAAATAAGCAGAAGAAGGCAAATGAATACGGAAACAAGGGTACCAAAATTCTTAACACTGTACCTCCATCTGAAGGAGAGATAAGCCCACGTGGTTGCCCAGGCAAAAAAGACTACTGCCTCATGCTGAGAAGTTATCGGCGTATGTCCTACTTGTATGTAGCGGGAAGCTATATACAGGGTCTGCAGGATCCCTGAAGCAACCAGAATCATCCTTGCAATCGTACGTACCTGTTTATTCTGCCTGAAAAAAAAGACAAGATACGCAGCACTTGCAATAAAGGTAACGCCCAAAACCGACAGAAAAAGCAGATAACTTATCTCATTCATAAATAATCCAGTCGAACATTATGCCCTTCGGGCAAGCTTAGCGGTTATAGTTCACGCATTTTTCTTATCATGTACATCGAGAAATCGTCGGATAAGCGCTACGGAGTCGATATCTTCGGGAAGTTCCTGCAGCAGTATCATTTGCAGGTCAAACCAGTTACCCTCCCGAATAAGCTTTACAATATCAAAGCTTAAAAGCTTTTGGAACAGCTCTTTGTGCCCGGTTGATTCATCATCACGACCGACTACAGCTTCCCTGACCATAGCTAAAAAACCGACGACAGCCTCGTATTCTTGACCTATTTCCCGCTCCAGCCGCTCTTTTACCTGCCTGGATAGTACAGGGCTACTCCCGCCGGTGGAAACCGTCACCAGCATCTTCCCTCTTCTAAAATGTGCCGGGATATGAAAGTCACTCCCCACCGGATCGTCCACACTATTGAGAATGATTTTATATTTATCAGCTTCCTCTTTCACCTGCTGCTGCACATCAGGATCACTGGTTGCTGCAAAAGCAACAAATGCTCCCTGCAGGTCACCTTCCACATATTTCCTTTCAAGCCACTCCAATCGCCTGTCCAGGATAATTTTCATTAGATCAGTATGGACATATGGACTCACAACCCGAACAGCAGCACCACAGGTAAGCAGGCTTTTTATCTTCCTGGTCGCAACATTGCCGCCACCGATAACAACACAAAGACGGTCACAAAGTTTCAAATTAACGGGATATAAAGCACTAAAAGACATCCTCAACCCCTGACAAATTTTTTTGTATCAGACAAAACTATCTGTTTTTCCACTCTTTTCCATTACTCTATTTTGCGGATCACGCTGCTACAAACAAATAGTGACCAATCCCGGTTGCAGAAACCAGAAGACAGTAGTAGCCAAACCACTGCAACCTGTTCCTGCGAATGATATCCAGCAGGAGCTTAATTGCAAAATATCCTGAGACTGCAGCCATTATTGCTCCTGCACCAATGTTTATAATCGCACCACTCTCCAGCGGATTTGTCAGAAGATCACCAAACTGTAACACGGCTGCCCCAAGTATTGCGGGTATAGACATAATAAAAGAAAATCTGGCGATCTTCTCTCTATCAATACCTAATACCATCCCTGCAAAAATCGTTGAACCGGAGCGGGAAAGACCAGGAAGGATGGCACATGCCTGTACACACCCCACCAGAAGGCTTCGCCCCCAGGTAATGGGTTTATCCTTCTGAGGAAGATATCTTGAGATAATCATGATAATCCCGGTAACGATAAGCATCAAATAGACAATCAGGATATTTCCGAATATATTTTCAACACTGTCTTTTAAAAAGAGGCCAACAGCCACCGCAGGCAGAGTTGCGACTATGATATAGACATCCAGTAAAAAAAAATGTTTTACAGATTCACTCTTATCTCCCTGGAAAAGAGCAAAGGGTGCCTTTATCATCTCCAAGAGCTCTTTTCTAAAAACAACCACTACTGCCAGCAAGGTGCCGAGGTGAACAAAAACTTCAAAAACAACCCCCTGTTCATGAAAATTCATCAATTCAGAACCTATCACCAGGTGTCCGGAGCTCGAGATCGGAAGAAACTCCGTCAACCCCTGAACAACACCCAGAATCATAGCTTTAATTAACTCCAAGGAACACCTCAAATTAACTTAAAGGTACTTTACACCGTAACAACGGTAAGCAAGACGGCATAAGTACCTTGGTGGTGAATTTTATGTTCATAATTTTAAAACCTCTTCTCCGTTTTCTTGTTTTTTATGACAGACTTTTAGGAGTAAGGTACTAAACACCAGACAGATAGCCGATGTATTTATATCTCAAAAAAAAAGGCCGGTTGACCTTAGATCAACCGACCAAATAAAATACCTACTATGTCGCACTAAGTCAATTAGCACCCCTCAATGGCACCTTTTTTCTTAGCAGTAGACACCTTAATCTTATCACCAGCTTTCATCTTATCTGCCTTCTCACAGGTCATGGTCACCTTGTCGCCTTCAACTGAATCAACGGTACATTTTACCTTCGCTGCAAATCCCATGCTTGCGGTGGTGAGAGCAAAAACCAGAGCCAGTGCTAAAGATACGATTTTTTTATTCATTTCCTTCTCCTGTTTGCTGATTGGTAATATGGAGTAACTCTCCATGTACATAAACCCACAATGGTCTACTATACAATATTAAGGACAGCTTATTAAATTTTCATTCCGGACGCAACAAAGATTGCTCAATTCAACAGACTATGGATATCTTTTTCCAACACTTTACGCTGAACATAGCCAGTATATCTTTTGACAACGTTCCCTTTTTTATTCACTAAAAAAGAAACAGGGATGCCAAAAACCCCTCCGAAATCCATGGTTGTCTCAAATTCCGCCATTAGAACAGGGTAATTGATCGCCTTTTTTTCTACAAAACTTGCAACAGCTGCGGGCCCCTCCTCGTCAACCGACAGCCCGATAATAGAAAATCCGGAATCCACCAGTTGATCCTGCAGCTCCACTAAAACCGGAACTTCCTGGACACAGGGAGGGCACCATGTTGCAAAAAAAGTAATATACAAGACTTTTCCAGAAAAAATGGAACTATCGACAACCCGCCCGTCCCGCACACTTTTCAGTGCAAATTCAGGCATTTTCGTACTAGCCTCGACGGTATCAGCCATTGGAAAAGAAAATGTCAGAACAAAAATTAAACAAAAGAGCGAAACAGCCAACTGTATTTTCTTCATCTATATACTCTAAAAAGAAGGTTCATCTTTTACCATACCTAATTATATGATATATACTTGCGACAAAATATTCCATATAACAGGAAAGTCAACTGGGAGCTGGCGCAGCAATGCTGTTTCTCCTCGTCTTCACGACGTATTGTCATACTTTACGCCTGTAATATCAACTAGATACACATATTGTTACTCATTGTTGCTGAATTTAAAGAAAAGACCCAATTTTTCTGTTATTACAAAAACATTACCGGCAAGAGTTGCTGTACATCTGCACTATGACCGATTATAGTCCCCCTTTACCTTGCACAAAAAAACATCAGCAGAAGGATTCCTATGTATCACTGTTATACCATTACCCCGATTCGGGATCACTTTCTCCGAATTGTGTTCTTTATTTTTTGCTGTATTCTCATACCGTCATCCTCCTTTTCTGAACTCGTTGACAGGGTTGCAGCTGTTGTAAACGATGATATTATCACACTTTCAGAAGTCGAGCAGGAATCTGAAGGATTATATAGAGTCATTGCGCAAAAAAATTCAGGCGAATCTCTTTTGCAAATATTGGCCGAAGCTCGCCAAAAAACCCTTGATACTCTCATTGACCGAAAACTGATAGCCCAGAGGGCAAAACAGTTTAATGTTTCGGTAGGTGAAAAAGAAATCGAAAACAGTTATGAAAAAGTACGTGCCCGTTCCGGTTTGAGTAAAATCGAGTTTATAGAAAAACTGAAAGAATCGGGTATGACAGAAAAAAGCTACAGGTCAAACATCGCCGCCCAAATTCTTCAAGGTAAACTCGTCAGCTTCGACGTCCGGTCAAAGGTCATCATCACCGAAGCAGCGATTCTCGATTATTACGATGAAAATTATACTCATAGAGTGGAGGCAGGAACATATTACCTCCTTCAGATCGGATTTACCTGGGAAAAAGACACCGATTCAGAAAAACTCGCCAAAAATAAAGAAAAGACCCATAGTCGAGCAGAACGTGTGTATAGCCTCGCCCTCAACGGTCAGGATTTTAAGATGCTTGCAAAAAAATTCTCAAACCTCCCCTCCGCAGCAGATGGGGGAGACATAGGAACCTTCACACTGGATGAAATGGCCTCCAGCATGCGCTCTGCCGTGGGTGCTCTTGCACCCGGCGGCATCAGTGAAATTGTCGAAACAAATGCAGGTTATCAATTCTTTAAACTCCTGTCCGGGGATGAAAATAAAATTGTGATAACCAGTTCTTTGCAAGAAGCCAGGGAAGAGATAAAACAAAAGCTTTATGACCAGAAACTGGACGAAGCTTATTCGGAATGGATTAAGGAGTTAAAAGAGAAAGCATACATTCAGAAATTGTGATCCGAGACCACACTAACACTTGATTTTTTAATTATTTTACCAAAAAGCAGATAATGTCAATTGACTCTACTGAAACAGACTATACTACCGTAGGCGACCTCCTCCGCCAGACCCGTATCAAACAGGGATTAGATCTTGAGCATATCTCCGTTGAGACGAAAATCACGATTTCCATCCTTAAAGCAATAGAAGATGACGATTTCAATTCATTGCCTGCAGAGGCTTTTGCCCGCGGTTTCTATGCCCTCTATGCAAACACTCTCGCCCTGGACCCTGAGGAGATACTGCGCATTTACACGCAGGAAAAAGGACAACTCCCCAATATAAAGAAGGGGTACTTTGCAACTCCGCCCAGCAAACTCGCCAAAAAGGTAGACAATATGGCCGAACGGCCTACGGTAATGCCAATCTCCTGTAGTGGGGTAATCATTTTTTTCCTTCTACTGATTGGAGCCTTTCTTTGCTGGTATTTCTCCTGGAACCCGGCCACCTTTCTCAGCGAGAAATTAAGAAGTTTCCAAGAAACGCCTGAATCCCGGCAGGAAACAAAAAATACGACACAATCCAACAAAAAAGCTCCACTCTTTGAAATAGTACAAGTGAAGGAAAATGAGCAGAGCAGCAAAGAGATTATCCCAGAACAACCGGTTCCGGAAAGCCCTCCAAACCAGTAACCATGGCAGCAATCGCCAGAGAAACCGAAGCCATTGTTCTCGATTGCTTTGAACACGGTGAATCGGATGTTATTTTAACCCTCCTGAGTCGTGACACCGGCAAGCTTTCTGTCATAGCAAAAGGAGCAAAACGGTCAAAAAAACGTTTCGTCAACAAACTGGAATTATTTTCTTTCATCCACATTTCCTACCAGACATCGCCTAACCGCAGCCTCAGTTTCCTGTCGGAGGCAGAACTTTACACCTGTTTTCTTAATCTCCGCCGAAATTTCGAATTATACACCACGGCATCAATACTCAGAGAATTCTTACTTATTGCCATCCGGGAAGGTGAGGCTGATGATCGATTATTCCGCCTTTCTCTCTGGGCACTCCATAACATCGACCGGAATGTGCAACCACTGGCAATTCTGACACTTTTTCTGATAAATTTTTATGAGATTATTGGCTATCGGCCTGACTTCACCATTTGCAATAGCTGTAACCGCCAGACTACTATCAATCGCAGGTACAGCTTTGATACAACCACCGGAGGTCTCATATGCCCCGATTGTTCTCACCCGGGACAAAGGCTCATCCGTATATCCCAGGGCACAATAAAAATGCTGCGCTCAGCCCAGTTTCAACCACTTGAGAGATTGCACCGGCTGAAAATCTCTGGAAACATTTTACAGGAATCACTCTCACTTTTGCATGACTACGGCAGACAGCTGTTCCAGCGGGAGATTATTTCCTGGAAACTCCTGCAAAAGCAGCTGCCATTCAAGCACGACAAAAGGGAATACAGGTAAACAGACTGCAGGAGAGGATGAATTGTTTTTTACATGCAACTCCACGAAGATACGTTTATACTGACACGTATGAAAACCCGCATCTTCCTCATTTTTCTGTTTTTGGCGCTGCTCTGTGCAGGCTGCTTCATCATTTTTCTGCCTTACATTACCGACACATACCTGTTCCCAGGAGTCATAAACAGCCTCCCATTCTCCGAAAAAAAAGTCAGCCTTTCGAGAATTTCTCCCTGGAAGCTGCGGGGAACTGTCAGCCTTGCCGATAGCGGCCAGGATATATTATCCCTGCC
>DAOVUU010000351.1 GCA_030632405.1 Desulfobulbaceae bacterium
ACAGTGGTCTTCAGGAGGAGGCCGAGCACGCAGCAAGTCTTCTGGAGAAACTTCGATATCCCTATTACATTGTCCCGGGGAATCATGACAGTCGTTCAACGCTCTGGTCTGTCTTTGCAGAACACGCTTGTCCCTGTACGGATAAAGATTTTATAAACTATGTGATTGAGGGATACGATATCCGTCTGATTGGTATGGACAGTAGTATTTCTGGTTCTCCGGGCGGTGAGGTGTGTGAAAAGAGACTCCGTTGGCTTGAACGGCAATTGTCGAAGACACGAAAGAAGCCTACAATCATTTTCATGCATCACCCTCCAGCAAAATTTGGAGTTCTTGAAACAGATGAGGATGGATTTATTGGAGCTGACAGCCTCGGCAAAATTATAGTAACGCATCATAATATTAAGGCAATTCTTTGTGGACATATTCACCTTACTGCTCACAGGAGATGGTGTGGTACTGTGATAAGTACTGCGCCAAGTATGGGCTTGCAGCTGGTGCTGGACTTAACACTTAAACAATCTTCGAAGTTTACTTTGACATCACCTGGTTATCAGTTACATTATTATACTGCTGAAATGGGTATTGTGACCCATACAATTTCTGTTAAAGATGCAGATAGGCAATATCTGTTTGAAGAGTGCAGGGAGGAGCAATGACCCGACTGAGCAGTTATTCTGAAAGTGAGCGCACCCATCTCTTGAGACTTCCCTGTCCTGAATTTAAATCAACACCCTATGTACAGGCACCATCCCTGGTTAAGCTGAAAGTTGCGGTAATTTCTACCGCCGGTCTTCATTTAAAAGATGACCGCCCTTTCGGCTTTGGAGAATCTGACTATCGGTTGATTCCATCTGCTACTCCGGCCAGTGATCTTGTGATGAGTCATATTTCAACAAATTTTGATCGTACCGGTTTCCAGATGGACTTAAACATGGTCTTTCCTCTGGACAGGCTGAATGAACTCGCACGTGAAGGGTTTATTGGCGGTGTTGCAGATTTTCATTACTCGTTTATGGGGGCAACTGAGCCTCAGCAGATGGAGCAGGCCGCCAGAAATTTAGCAGGAATCATGAAAAAGGATGGCGTAAACTCAGTTATCCTGGTTCCCGTCTGACCAAACTGCACGCGCGCCGTGGGCGGGCTGGCACACTATATTGAAGATGAAGGCATAGCCACAACCCAGATCAGTTTGATCCGTGAACATACTGAAATTATAAAACCTCCCAGGGCGTTATGGGTATCTTTTGAGCTGGGCCGTCCTCTGGGAGTTCCAAATAATCCGGAATTCCAGATATCTGTTCTCAAACATGCATTGCAACTCTTTGCAGTAAGATCGGGGCCTGTTCTTGAAGATTTTCCACATGATGCACCGGACTCCGGTAGTGCACCTGCTCAGGTTGCATGTCCTGTTAATTTCAGTCACAGGCCGGCTGCAACCTCATTGGTTGGTCAATTGACAGAGCAGTTTACAGCTGAGATGGATCAGATGCACTCCTGGTACGATATTGCCCGTAAGAAAAAAAACCGGACGACCGGAGTCAGCGGGTTGTCCCTAAGTAATGTTGTTAGACTTCTTACAGGTTTTATTGAGGAAGAAATACGCACTTCTCTAATTGAAGATCCTGCACTGCCTGATAAACTTCGTATGAGCTGTGAAGATATTAAAGCCTATTATTTTGAGGCTGTCTCTGCCCAGCCCGGGCAACCCACTGACAGCAGGAGTCTTGCCGACTGGTTTTGGGGGGAGACCTCTGCAGCTCTCGTTATAAACAGGATACGGGAGATATGTCTTGAGGATACATCGGGAAAACTGGCACTTCATGGCAAACTTCTACTGGTTCCAAGAAGCCAGATGCACAGGTTTACGGGGTGACTATTAAGGTTGATTAATGGTGGGCACAATACAAAAAACGAAAGGATATAGAAAATGAACACCGAACACCGAACATTCAACACCGAATTATGAAGTGGCAAAACAATCTTCTGATTTGATCAATCGGCATAATGTTGCTAAGTTACTGTGGTTTTGTTCGTTTGTGTTGTTTTTATTCGGTGTTCGATGTTCGGTGTTCGGTGTTGGACGTTCAATTCTGAAATTTTATTCAGCACCAAAAGAATCGGCAAAGAGCTGTTCTATTGCCTCACGTCCAGCATCGTTCAGGTAGCGTGTTCCTGAACCTACAAAGGTGTTGTATTCGATTCGGGGAGAATCCTCAACCCATTCGTTTTTCCAGGTAAACCATTTTTTTTGTGGCTGATCAAAAACGTGAAGTGGACGGTTAAACATTTTGGCAAGCTCAACTGCCCAGCCTGTGCCGCCCTTAACGGATCCATCTTCCTGAATACTGCCGATCACAAAAACCTGGTGACCACTGTTGACCATATGAAAGATGGTCTGCAGGACTTTTCGAATTTTATCTGTTTCGTAATAGGTTCGATTGAGCATCCTTGAGGCAAGTTCCATACTGATATCGCCTCTCTCCAGCTCTTCCTGGCTCAGGACAGTCACATTCTTTTCTCGAGTCAGCTTGTGACTTTCAAATGAGTAGATTACCTCACTTACACCATGTTTTTCAGCTTCTTCCCCAAATGTTGCCTCTGCACCTTTCAAGCCACTGCTGTATAATGTGCAATTTGATTTTTCCATGGAATAACTCCTTATGTTCCAGAATGATTAAAAAAATAATACGCCATCATGTATAACCATAGTAAACTCTAAAGGCAACCGTTCGTACTGTTTTGTACTGTCAGATTTTATTATTTTTTCATTCCTTTGAGAAATACACGGTGGGGAGCGGGATATCCCTCTACGGTTTTCAAAGGGTTGTCCCTTTCAATAAAGTCTGCATAGGATTCAAACTGCATCCAGTCTGTCTGCCGCTGTTCATCGCTTGACATGGGGTGACTGTGAAAAAGACTGATGTCTTTGAAACCGGCTTTTTTCATCCAGTTGCAGAGACAGGCACCGGTAGGGACAAAATAGGTTCCTGGGACCTTGGCGTACGTCTTGTCGGGGAAGAGGGCAATTGGTTCATCGCCCGGAATTGCCTGGGATTCAAGGATCAGCGTGCCTCCGGGGCGAAGGGCAGTCAGGATATCTCGAAGAGTGTCGATGGGAGAGGGGCGGTGGTAAATGATGCCCAATAAAAAAATAACGTCGAAACAGGTGTCGAAGTGCTGTATGTGTTCGACCCCAAGCAGGTCAATATCAAGTTCATTCAGGCCTGCCATGCTGTTTAACGCTTTGAAGCAGTAGTAGTGTTGCACTGATGGCTCAAACCCAAGGACAAGTTGTGGCGCTGATTCAGCCATACGGAACATATAATAGCCGTTGTTACACCCTATGTCGGCAATTATTTTCCCTTCAAGATCAGGTAGCTCGGGGATTATTCGCTGCCATTTTCGTTCACTTCGCCACTCCGCATCAATGTCAATTCCGAAAACGGAAAATGGTCCTTTACGCCAGGGCATAAAGGATTTGAGGCTGTTTTTTATCTCTTTTTGTTCATTTGTGCTGATCTCGTCCGGTTTCCCGATTGTTATACAATCGATCGAACAATCCACATGGTCGGCCTTAAATCTCTGGAGAGACTCGTAGGGGGTGCGGTAACGGAGAAACCCTTTTTTATTCTGATTAACCCATTCCATGCGTGTATTGTG
>DAOVUU010000384.1 GCA_030632405.1 Desulfobulbaceae bacterium
ATTGAGCTCAAGAATGCCCTGTGAAAAAGAGGTATCCTCGGTTCAGCAGGAGTAACACCTTTTCTCAGCGCAATCTCCCTTAATACGTCCATCAGTCCGGCAATTTCGATATCATTCGGACACCTTGTGGCGCACGTTTCACAGGCAGCACAGAGCCAGATAGTGTGGCTTTCCAGCAGCATCTCTTCCATTCCATAGGCTGCAAGCCGAACTACCTCCATAACATTCAAATCAAAGAATTCCCCGACAGGACAGCCCGCCGAACATCGACCGCACTGGTAGCAGGCCTGAACATTGATCTCCCTTTCTTTCAATTTATTGAGGAATTTCTGGTTCCTGCCCTCTGGTGAAACCACAACATTATTCATTGTTTTCTCCAGTCAATGTGTCCATCACAACAGGAAAACGGAGCATAAAAGTGGTGCCCGATTCGGGTGAAGATTTAACCCTTATAGTTCCCTTGTGTTCTTTGATAATCGCATAAGATACAGAGAGCCCCAGCCCTGTTCCCTCTCCTGTTGTCTTTGTGGTAAAAAATGGATCGAAAATTTTCTCAAGCATGTCATCTTCAATCCCCGGCCCGGAGTCTGTTATGGAAATTTCATTAATATCCTGATTTGCCCTGCATCTGCTGGCAATCCGGAGACTACCGTTGCCTTCCATAGCCTGCGCAGCATTGACAATAATATTCATCACCACCTGATTCAGCCTGATAGGGTTGCCGTAAATCGGCGGCAGGTTTTCTTCCAGCTCCATTGAGACATCAATGTTGTGAAAAATTGGCTGGTGCTGCAGAACAGTGATAGTTTTATGTATCACCTCGTTGAGTCTGACCAGATCCATTTCATAGGTTGTCTGATGGGAAAACTCCAGAAGATCAGCAACGATAATCTTGCATCGCTCCGCCTCACGAATGATGGTCTGCAGATCTTCATTGAGTTGATGATCAACTCCCAGCTCTTCCTGAATCAGATTGGCATAGAGCATTATCCCGGACATGGGATTATTTATTTCATGGGCGACACCGGCTGCCAGGCGTCCCAGGCCTGCCATTTTCTCAGACTGCATCAACATGTTATGCGTCTGCTCAAGATCTTCTTCAATCTGCTGCATGGCCCTCAGATCAGTAAACAGCCCGAAGGTCGCAATTTCCTGATCCTTATCATAGATGATACCACCTGAAAAACTGACGGGAATATCATTTCCGTTCTTATGCTTTACAGTGATTTTATGCCGAAGCAGCCTTCCTTTACCACCAAAATCATCACTGCGCATACGCTTGATCAGTTGATATGCGCCTCCTTCCTGATAGAGGCCTGTAACATGAAGACTTGACCAGCTCTCCTCTTCATCATATCCCAGCAACGACTGCGCCCCCTTATTAAAAAGCACAAATTTGCCCTTCATATCCGCTGCAATGATACCATCAACTGAGGAATCTATAAGATTATGAAAAAACGCATTCCGCCTCCTCAACTCACCTTCCAGCTTTTTCTGATGGGTTATATCTATGAGGTACAACAGATAATAATCGGTCGACAGCGATGCAGGACAGACAATAACCGCATTGAGGATACACCGATTTCCGTTTTCCATTATTTCAATCTCGTGCCTGATTTTCGGATTATCCTTTTTTTTATCAGGTGAATCAAAATAGGCTATGACACGATCAAAAAGTTCGGCATTGTTTTCACCCAGAGCTGTTTGCAGAAACATCCCTTTGAACTCGCCGAGAGGAATAGACAGAAACCTGGCTGCAGCCGGGTTTGCATGGATTACCAGGTGATCGAGACTGACGACGATTACACCATTCGGAGTCTCTTCAAGAATCGTATGCAGATAGTGATATGGACCCAGTTTCGCGGCAATTTCATCTGGATCAGTATTTGTAGTTGACAGAACAGATGTCATTTTAACAGCCACCTAGGAGCTTGCCCGAGAATAGACATTTTTTCTGAAATCGAGGCATTTATAAAAAATAAGCACAGGCATATAAGTGATATGACGAGCATTATTTTTTAGATAATAACGAAGAGTTGGGGGAAAATGCATTCTCGGACAAGCTCCTAGCGATCGATAAGGTCCAAAAATTCAGGCAGTCTGCTCCTCCAACCAATCGCGAGGAGCACAATACCATCACCGAGTGTGGCCAACTCTTCCATGAATTCAGCAGCAACCTGCATCCCCGCATCTTTTTTCACAGGCGCCTGCATCATCTTTTTCAAAAATTCCTGTGGAATTGACGGTACCCCTGACAGGTTATTGATATACCTGATCATGGTCACCGATTTCAAAAACATAAGGGAAGAGTAGAGCTGTATTCCTGTTTTTTCTACAAAGGGAACAAACTGCTCTATTATATTGATGTCATAGGTTGGACTAAGAGTTACCGATGTCACTCCATAATCTTCAAGCTGCAGAAAAAATTCAGCCCGTTCCCTGTTAAAATTGACATCGTCAGAAAGCTCTATCGACACACCTACCTCAAAATCCGTAGCACCATCAAGATCCTCTCCTGCCAGATCGCTGCCGCCGTTTAATGATTTAACGCACTGCAGCATGGAAACCAGATCAAGATCTCCGCTTGTCCTGGCCACAGGCTGATCACCCTCTGCCGGATCATGTCCCTCTTTTATAACAATCTTTTTTATTCCAAGGGCTGCAGCCGAAAGAAGATCGGCCTGAAATGATATTCTATTTCGATCCCTGCCGGTTATGATCATTATCGGATCAATTTTTTTATTCATAAGTGCCAGACAGGGGGCAATTGGCGACATACGCATTATCGCATGTTCACTGTCTGTCACCCTGACACTGTCGACCCGCCCTCTGACTTTAAGAGCCGTTTCAAGAAAACCGTCCAGACGTGCTCCTTTGGGCGGATCTATCTCAGCTATCAGGGTATGGCTGGTGGGACTGGGGTTTTGATGTGCTGCGTCCATTGAATCTCCTGTAAGATGATAACGTGCTATTATAATTCTTAGTGGAGTGTGGAACTCACATACATAACTGAATTTTTCGGCTGCCGGCGAATTAAACTCTGCCCAATTCACTCTGTACCGAACATCAATTTCAGTTAACAAAGTATTCAATAGATTTTCAAGATAAAAATTAATCCAATAAATATGCAGCATTATTCACTACAAAAAAATTTATAGATTAAGCTACTGATTTGGTATA
>DAOVUU010000304.1 GCA_030632405.1 Desulfobulbaceae bacterium
TACGACCTTATCTTCGGGATGATCGGAGAAACCCATCTGCAGCATCTCAACATTCTGAGATCGTGCCCGGGCGGACGGGAGAATTTTAATCACAGAGCCAGCTTTTACGGTGGTGAAACCATGAACTTCGAGAACTGATTCAAAAACCCTGTATGCTTCTTCTTCAGATATCTTAGTCGGTGAAACAATGGTTACATTACCCTGGACAGTCTTATCAACGACAAAGTTTTTACCTGTAAGTTCACTGATATATTTGATAAACAGCCTGATATCAACATTATCGAAATCAATTGTGATAAACCGTTTTCCCGTCCCAGCTGTACCATTCATCGTTCCGGGGAGAGGTCTGGGCAGTTTCTCTGCAGCCATTACTCCCGCAGTAAAGATAAAAATACATACTGTTATCACAATACCTGGATATATACGCGACCTGATCATGTATCGTTTCCTTCAGTCAATCGATTAATTCTTATTACCTTATCTGATGAACTCGCAAAAAGGTCACTCGATGTCTACGCTTATCGGAAGCTTTAGATGGCTAAGTTAAAAAGTTTGATATACAAGGCGTAGTGTTTTTTACAGGTACTCGGCCATACACGTGGTATGCCGAGTGTCTGTAAAAAATCTACAACGCAGTAGATCGGACTTTTTACGACGCCATCTTATGCTCCCGAGACCGGCTTAAGAGGTCTGATTATTCGTGGCTTTCTCACTCTTCTTACCGGCCGAGGTTGAACTCCCCCCGGTGCTACTCTGGGAACTATTTTTTTCGACCTTACTCCGGGAGTGACCGCCACTGGACCTGCCAACTCCGCCGACCCCGCAGTATCACTCATATCAAGGACCTCATCATTGCCGTTATGAGAGAGGATCACTCGACCCCGCAATATCTCTTTTACGAAAGCACCCTGAATACCATCTCCCTTCTGATACAATTTTTGAGATCTACTTTTTTTATCCAGTATAATCGCCCGAGCATGCTCCTCTACACCATTGATAGTCCCTTTGAGGGCTATCTTCAGACTGGTCTCTTCCAATTCTTCTACAGGAACACTCTCCTCAACTTTAAGTTTTTCAGTCGAGGGCGGTGGTCCAAAGAGATTTCTTCGAAGTATAATTCTGTAATCATGGTTCTGTTCAGTCACCTCCACCCTGTGGGCCGGTTCAGCGACAGGCTCCTGAACAACATCCTTCCTGCCGGCTTGATCTCTCAGCAAAAAGAACTCCAAAGCCTGATATCCGCCCTCAACGAGGCCGACACAGAAGAGGGTAATAAAAAGAAGAGGTACAATGGAGGAGATACGACGTGCCATATTATTTTACACGCTTAATCTAAATATCGGTTTATTCAACGTTCCACCTACTCTAAAAGGTACGGCTGGCTTCTTGTATTGCTTCATTAACCGCTTTACAAGCCTCTCGATTTGAGGCTTGTCTTTGAGAAAGCTCTCACTTGGTACAAGTAATCCATTGACATTCAGACCGCCCACCGGCGGCAGGAAAGGAGGTTGCAGGGTTCCGGAAAAATCAGCACTGAGCTGCGGCCCGATCATTTTCCCTTCTGCAATCTGGAAAACACTCTCACCATATTTCCAGAGAATATTTATCTCCTCAAAATCTATCTCATCCATTGACAAAATCTGTCTTACAAGGTGAAGAGTCCCCGCATTGAGATGCAGGCTGCCGTTACCAATACCTGTCAATGGCTGATCAAATTTCGCTTTATATTCCCCTGACACCGACAAACCACCTGTAACTTCCCTTTGAATAACGGGCATACCCGATATTACTGCTGCAATATCAATATTTTCCAGCTTGATATCCTTGATCTGAAAAATTTTCTCCGCCAACTGTATTTCAAGTATCGCCTTAAACAATCCAGTATAAAGCTTACCGTCCAGTGCCCAGGATGTCAAAAATCCCTCCGACGTCGGGAGCAATCTTAATCGATCAATAACGATTTCGTTACTTTTGCCATCTGCAGGTAAACTGCCTATATTCACCTTCCTGAATTCGACTGTTGCCGGAAAATGATAGTTAATTTCTGCAATACTTGTTCTCTCAATCCCGAGCACCTGCTCAAGACGATGTTCACAGTACATCCTCACTTTTTCAGTGGGAAAACGCACATAGAGAAGCACAACTGTCAATACCGCAGCATAGAGCAGATAAAGAAAAAACCGAAATGATAAAATTGAGCCTGCCATGATCACCCTTCCAGCTCAAACGTTCTAATTTGTAAAATCACATCAAGATACCCCTGTTCCCCTCCACTCTCCTGGATCGAAATTCTCCTGATGGACACCACATTTTCTTCTGATTCAACGAGTAAAATAAAAGCGACAAGATCCTTCAAAGTGGTCTTCTGCAGCTTCATTTCGACCATCGATTCATTCAGATTATCATCTCCCTCCAGGGTGGACGGTTTCATATACTTTATCTGTTTTTTCACCTGAGCTTTTGTTACCTGTTTATCAAGAAAAGTAAAAAGAGTAAATCCCGGAGAACGCTCCATTATTTTCTCCCTGATCCCGCCCTCTTGAACTTTAAGTCGCTGATGTTCCTCTTGTAACTGCTTTATTTTCACCAGTTCTGCACTTTTCCTCTCAATAGATATCTCAAGATTTGCTCGAGCATTCCAGAAAGGGATAATCATAAGCTGAACAACAAAAAAACAGAGTACAAAGAGAGAGCCTCCAGCCAGCACTCTCTTCTCACGTGAATCCAGGCTGTCTATACCCAATTTATATCGGATCTTTTTGATCAGGTCATGTTTATAAAAAGCAGCCATACAAATCCTATTGCAAAAGCTCCAGTTTCAATTCAAAATTCACCGCTTCCCCTTTTGGAGACTGATTGGCGGAACTAATTGTCACAGCTTGAAAATATAATGATTTTTCCAGCTCTTTTTGCACATTATCAACCGTATTAAAGTCTTTCGTAACAGCCTTTATCCGAATGGTATCAGAATCAGCGACCATTCGTTTAACAACAACAGGGTACGATGCCGGAATCCGTGCCGATATTTCCGTCAAAAGAGCAAGAACACTGTATCCGGTACCGCCCTCTCTCCCACTGTATGTTTTGCTGATTTCATTAATTCTTACCTGCAACTGCTGTACAGGGTTCACTACCCGTTTCACCTCCGGCAAGGTTTCATTGAACACCGCACCAACCTGCTGTTTATAGGCTTCATACTGATCACCCAGTTTTTTATAATCATAGCCAAAATAGGCTATAACAAAAACAATCAAAAGGAATGCAGGAATACCAGCCCTAAGAAGAATTGTGCGAATTTCAGGAGTTGATCTCTTCCTTTTGAACTCACCCTGGCGAAAATTGAACGTCCTGTTCTTCACTTTTAATTTCAAAGCAAGCGCAAGAACCAGATCCATCTGCCTGAACCGGTACGCTCTAACTACACTGGAATCAATCTTGATAAATCTCTGGTCACTCAGCTGATAATTTTTGACCTCTACTGCCAGTTGAGATGAAAGCTGGGCAGCAACCTCACTCTGTTCAGCCTCATCCCCTATGAGACAAAGTGTAAAATTTTTCTCCTCCAGGTCGATAATCCGGGAGGCCAGAAGTGTCTGCTTTACAAGAAGTCCCAGTTCTTCAAACTGTTTTCCGTTCTCCCTGGCTTTATAGTCAAACTGAAGCGATCGAATGAGAACGATCCCCCCATTGGATACGATTATGAGCTCAGCCAGAGAGCCTCTAATATCCAGTAAAACACAGTCTTCTTCCAGCATATCAGCCAGACGAAGGGCAATCCGTACCCCTCCAACTTCAATGGTGTCAGGATCTATAGCCGTTTTTTCCAGGGTTGAGAGGAGTTCTGTAAGAAACTCTTTTTCTATACTAGCTGCTACTATTTTCGCCCCGTCAGGACCCGTTTCTGATATAAGAAAATCGGTAGTCAGACTGTCTACTTCCAACGCTGAGAAATTTTCAAGCTCGAAGGGAAGTGCCTGAGCTATTTTTTTTCGATCAGTAAAAGGAAGCGAAATATTCCTGAAGGAAAAGAACTCTGCACCCAAGGCGAGGTGACACACGCCACCTTTGAATCCCGCCTGTTCACATACCTGTGCAATGCCATCCTCAAGGGAAATATCATGGATACCCACGTGAGCACAGCCCACCACCACAGTTGCCTTCGCACGTTTATCCACCAGAACTCCGGTGACAACTTCGTCTGTAATCTCAAGGCAA
>DAOVUU010000084.1 GCA_030632405.1 Desulfobulbaceae bacterium
ATATTTCTCTTTCCCACTCCTTTTAAACCCGTTGTGCTTTCAGCAAAAGAAGAACAGCAGCTGACCACTAAACTTGAACAATTTAATGACCTGAATACTCAACCTGTACCTTCCGACAGTAAACTTACGGATGACGGCAAGCTGATACCTGAGCAGTACACTGAAGAAAAAGGGTCACGTGAAATCAGCTTTACCGAGCGTGAACTGAATGCAATAATGGCCAAAAACACTGATCTGGCCCAAAAGCTGGCCCTGGATCTGGCGGATGATATGGTATCAATTAAGCTTCTTATACCACTGGACCCGGATCTCCCCCTGATGGGTGGCAAGACCCTGCGAGTCAAAGCCGGCGCTGAACTTGCCTACAGAGAAGGCAGACCGGTGGTGAAATTAAAGGGTGTCAGTCTGATGGGAGTGCCGATGCCGAACAGCTGGCTGGGAGGACTGAAAAACATAGATCTGATCGGGGAATTTGGCGGTGACGATGGTTTCTGGAAATCTTTTGCAGACGGGGTCGATTCCATCATCGTCACAGACGGTTTTCTAAAAATCCAATTAAAAGAGTAGCCCGCCTCAGCTCACGCCATCAAGGTTGGACCTTTACAGAATCGACTGTATCTTCAACACCCGGTTCCGGCTGCAAATCAACAGTACTGCCAACCGGAGCAGCAAAAGCAGCATCAAGGTTATCCACCTCAACTGTCTGGTCCTCTTGATCCGCCATAAATATAAGATTTGGATCAATAGCCGTCATTTCCTGTTCCACCCGTTCAATATTACCTATGACCTTAGGTATAATTTCAATCTCCGGGTACTTAACTAAAATATCTTTCAACAACTTTCTTGACTCAACGAGCAGCTTTTTTTTGCTTTCCAGATCTGTAGTTTTAGTAAATCGGATAAAAAGATCGGCTGCTTTTCTTCTATCAGCTTTGGCTGCCTGTAATGAGACTTCCTCAATTTTCTGTCTTGCTTTAGCAGAATACTCGCTTTCGAGCAGATCTGTAAATACTCTCAATGCCTCGTCGTAGTCTTCATTCTTAACCAGCAACATACCTTTATTCCATTGATGTTGAAGCTCCTGAATCTGAACCATCAGCTCTGTTTCTCTTTCAACGGCTATGGCCAGGAGTATTGCCTGATTTTTTTCACTCAGTAGAGTTTGTTTTTCCTTATCGATAAGATCCGACGGCATCGTTTCCAGCAATTCCATTGCCTTTTCATATTGCTTTTCAGCACCAAGTTTTTCAACCTCTTCTAAAAACTGATTAAACCAACGCTCAGCACCTTCAACAGTCGCTGCCTTGATATAATCAACATTTGAGGACACGGGGGAGTAAGGATAGTGGACAAGAAACTCTTCAGCCTGCCATGCAACCGTATATCCGTCTATTTCTGGATTAAAACCTAAAAAATTACGTAACAGTGATGAATATTCGATTAACTCAGGGCTTTCTTCCATGGAACTATCGAGAATGGACAGTTGCAATTTAGACCACTCTTCAAGACGTCCAAGCAGAAGATAATCTTCTGATATTTTTTTGTACTGAATCTCAGCTTTCTCATATTCGCCTGAAGCAGTATAAAGATCCCCCAGCATTTTTCTCAACGAAACAATATCTGTTGCCTGCGCTTTTGAAGCCGACATCTGCTCAACAACCTGATGGTAAATCTCTGCGGCTTTTTCCTGCTGACGAAGAGCCACCAGAGCATTCCCGTATATTATTTTGGTTCGCAAATGGATACGATCAACTTGTAGTTCCGGGATTTTCATCCACACTTGCAGTATGTCTTCGTACTCTTCATTTTCGGCATATCTATCGATCAATGTTTCCAGTTGAGCCAGATCAGCTCCCTCCTCCCTTTGACTCCAGCCGACACTCTGCCTCTCCGAGCCCTCAAGCAGGCGGGCACAGCCACTTTCTAAAAAAGAGATGTCGCTGCTCTGGAGTTCATATACCCTGGCATTGCTTATTTTATCAGCAGTAGACATTTTCTGAGCCTGAAGCATTTTTGCTCGTAACGCGCTGTAACCATTTATTACTTTCTGCAGCCCACGAAAGCATTGAACCATCTGCACTGCTTCTTCCTGACCGAGATTAAGATTGACAGACTCACTGTCAAGCTCCTTCCAGCGGTCAAGCTTTCGGCCATATTCAAAAATCCGGTCATTCACATAAACCATAGATGGAAGAGTGGCCTCAATATCCTCCTCCATAATCACCTTGTCATTACCATCAATATCCAGATAACGATTCTGATTGAAAAGCTTGGCTGCACTGTCATCCCCTGTGCCGGCCACAGGCTGTTGGACTGGATACGTTGTAGAAACGGGGGGAGAGACCTCCTGTTTGCCAGAGGTGCTGCAACCGGCGACACCGATAACACAGGCCGCAAGAAAGAAGCCGTATACTATTTTTTTCATGTTTTTACTCTATTGAATATCTGTCAAATTTAAAAAATATAAAGATGAAGTCAGTAATGTCCGGTTAGAAAATTGCGAAGCATCTAAAACGGACAATACTGAGACGAAGTAGTTATATTATCGTCAGTTATATACCATTAATTAACTATTGTAACCTGCACAGATCAAACTTTATTTGATTCCCCCTAAATTCAACTCTCCATACGCACTCACAGAGCTTCCTCCGGTACTTTCCAGAATGGCTGGAAATATCGTGACGGCTCAAACCGTCCTTCCCCGGTCTTGTTGCCAAAAGTCATAATGGATGGTTGATAGCGGGACAGTACCGGAACCTGTTCCAGTGGTTCGCCAACCCTCCCTCCCTGATCCGGATCAACTGCGGCGTTGATCTGGCCCAGATCATGACGCTTTAGTATCAAGCCATAGAATGAAAGATCAACCGGATCCAATCTTTCGGCATACCCTTTTTCCTCGAGAAGGACATTCACAATTTCGATCCAGGCAGGTAGAGCACCGGCAGCACCGCTGATACGACTGCTCTTTTTTCGCATCTCTGTATTATCATCAAAACCTACATAAACCCCAACGGCGTACCCGTTTTTGATAGTCAACGCCTCATCACTGTCGGAAAGACCGGGAAGATAACCAAAGAACGACGCATTTGTATATCTGTTTGCAGTACCTGTCTTACCGAGCAGCGGTATTCTCAAATCCAGATCAACGATTTCTTTTGTCTCTTCCTGGCCAGCTGCTGATAATCTCACATCTCTATCCGCCCTTCGTCCAGTTCCAAACTTTACCACATTTTCTAGAATGTGGCCAACAGCCAGCCGGGTTCTTTTATCTATTAACGTCTTCTGTTCAGGTCGGGGCTGGTAAAGAATTTTCCCCTCTGCTGATTCGATACGATCGAGAATAGCCAGTGAATCGTTGTTTTCCTCTTCTTCAATATCACCATAAGTTATTACTCTGCCGGTGACCAGTGCCTCATACATTCTCGTAGTCTCAAGCAAAGTGACAACATTTGACCCCAGAGGAAATGAAAGAACCGGTTCAAGAGTACTGCTGATATGTAACTCCTGTCCCATCTTTACTAAATAATATAACCCGACCATAATGCGAAAGTCTTTCACTTTGGCCAGGGTTGAAAAGCTGTAGGGCAAATCTTCCTTAATCTTTTTATATTCAAAAGCGACCTGTTTATTAAGCATGTCGAAGGCTCTCACTGAAATAACCGAGCCAAGCTTAACCTTTTGCCAGAATTCCCCCCGGACGACATCATCAAGTCCAGCCAGGTAAGATCGTATCTGCTGCCGGTCAACTGGTGTGAAACCGTCTCCAGCATCCTCTGTCATATGAAACGAAAACTCACCGGTAACCCTGTTGATAAACAGATCATTCATGAAAACTTCGAATGGATCATAGCTATCTGTCTCTTCACCCTCTCTCAACTTAAAAGTGAATCGGTCCAACTCTTCCCTGAGCTGTACAAAAGTGAGGTACGATTTACTCAAAAGTGTTTTTCGAAGTTCGATTTCTCTTTTCTGATATTCATGTAAGGTGGCATTTTTCCGGATCAGTTCCACATCAAGTTCTTCTTTGTATCTATCGAAATGGTAACCGTAGTGAAGTTTTCTCAGCGCTGCATATTCCTGCACCATTCCCTCAAAAATAAAATCTGTTTCCAGATTTACTATCGCTTCCCGGTAAGCGGCAGCATGAAGGAGTTCCCGATTGACGACGATACCATGTCTGTCCCTGATCCGTGCCTTGTAACTCCTATATGGTTCATCTTCGCCATCCACAACTTTGGGGCTCAAACCAAGGTAATCAGAAACCTCTTTAAACTGCGTTGCAGTGAGACGATCACAAAGATGTGACAAAAGCCATACAGATGCGACATTTTCAGAATGGACACCAGCCCAGCTCATGGACACCCATTCGTGAGGACTCTTGTGGTCAGGTCTGGGGAAATAAGGCTGATCATGATAAACGAAAACATCCCGACTATTTTTCAGCAGATCGATACTATTCCAACCGAGCTGTAAAGCCGCCGTGTAGACATACGGTTTAAATGCAGACCCCATTGGCCTCTTGGCGTAGATAGCACGATTATAAAATCTATTCTCCGTCCCACCCGCCATTCCTTTAATTACACCATCCTTTAAGACAAGAGCCCCTCCCTGCACTTTCGGATACCTCTCCAGATCCAGCAGGGCGAGTGTATCCTCACCTTTCTCCCTAACACTCACCCAGACACGATCTCCTACCTGCAGCTCTCCCAGTAAAAGTTGAAGGTCTTCGGTCTTTGGTTCACTCCACAACCCTTTTTGCCATTTAGTTCTTGCCTTAACCAACCGCTGAAGTCCTGCATGATCAATAACCCCAATACCTACCTTGGGCCCAAAAGAGACAGTGAGTTTTATCTCCTTTCCATTACCTTCAATTTCATCAATAGTACCGAAGAGGAAACTATCCGGCCGAAGGACCCGGTCACCCTGATATTTGAGTTTAACAAGTTCGGACTGAACTTCATCTCTTGTATACCCACGCATCCGAACATCAAGTCGTGAAAGTTCCCGGCGGAGAATAGCAAGGGTTCTCTGCTGAAGGTCCTTATCCACTGTCGTGATAATTCTCACGCCTGAAGTGGCTACGTTTGATACACCGTGAACAGCAAGAGCATTAAGCACCTGGGTTGAGGAGACAGCGTCTTTCACCATATCCATAGCATAGTCAAGAGAATAGCCAACTTTCCCCTGCTTGAATGCTATTCCGGCGGAAAGAGCTTCATTGTAGGTGTAATCATCAATCATCCCTAAAGTGCGCATTTTCCCAAGAACATACTTTAATCGAATTTTTGCTCTGGAAATCGCAGTATCAGCTGCCTTTTTTGATTTTTTTATGAAAGGGTTATAGTAGTTTGGCCGTTTGACACTCCCCGCAATAAAAGCACTTTCCACCAGATTAAGTTCAGATGTTTTCTTGTCAAAGTAGTACCTCGCAGCAACTCCGAGCCCATGGCCATTGCCACTGACATAAAACTGATTTATATAGAATTCGAATATTTGCTCTTTGGAGTAATGATATTCAAGCCTCAAGGCAAACAGCAGTTCTTTGAATTTAGCCTCAAAAGATCTCTCACTTCTTCTGAAAAGATTTTTAGCCGTCTGCTGGGTAAGTGTGCTCCCACCCTGAACAACCCGACCCGCTGCTATATTTTTGAGCATTGCACGGGTGATACCGATGATATCAAAACCTATGTGCTCAAAAAATCTGTCATCTTCAGAAGCAACCAACGCGTTAACAAAGACATCGGGAATCTCACCATAGGGAACATATTGGCGATGCGCATTGTCGAAGAAAACCCCCAGCCTGGTTTTCCCGTCACTATAGAAAACATGACTTTCCTTGCCGAGAATTCGACGAATATTGTCTATTTTGATCTCCTCTCCCGGTTCGAGAACTATTGTCCAGTAAAGTCCCCCAGCCACAGAGAGAAAGCATACGATAATTACAGCCGTTAGATATTTAAGAAGTTTTTTCAAAATGACAAAGGGAAGTCTGGTACTAGAAGAAAGAGCAGAAAGAGAGTGTCAGAGCTTATATTTCTTGCTTTTCCTCGAGAGTTCGGTTTTAAATGGGTAGTATTAGTATCCTGCGTTCATGGTGACATGAATGTACAAGGTTATAGAAGTTATCTCAACATGCTTTTCTACGATTATTACCGATGATGGCGTCGTAAAAAGCCTGTGTTACGGTGTTGTAGATTTTTTACTGATAAAATAAGTAAACACCTGATAACTCCAAATGTTAGATTTCGATGTACAAGAATACGTCGTAATACCATATTTTTTTTATAACAACGCGCAGGTAAGCGAGCTTGCAAGCTCTACTGACGAAGAGCTTATATGCCACCAAAAAACTGAGTTCTCAGACCTGACTAATAGTACGATACTTTCCCATGAATTTTATACTTACTTCATTCACCAGAGTCGGCTTTTTTCTCTGCACAGTCTTCATCCTGTCCAGTTGTGCTGAAAAAGTCTCCTATAACACACTATCTTTAAATCGGATTCTTTCTGACTCCCCTGAGCCGAAAATTGCAGAAATACCTGCAGAAGCTGATCCGGATTTACAACTTTTGGAAACAGGTCCTGAGATGTGCCTTGACCAGGAGTTGGTGGCACTCAGTAAAACAGGGGTCTGGGCTATGGATCCTGAACCTGTAACTCTGGCACCATCGCAAGACGCAACATACGACTTTCCGATTGTGAGAAACAAACAAGTAGACATGTATCTCGACTTATTTCAGAATAGCCAGAGAAAACAATTTGGTCGGTGGCTTGCCCGGTCGACAAAATATCAGCCATTAATTGCAAAAGAATTAACCGAGGCTGGACTACCACTTGATTTAATCTATCTCTCAATGATTGAAAGCGGTTTTATCCAGCGTGCCCAGTCTAAGTCTCGAGCAGTCGGCCTCTGGCAATTCATGCGGGCAACCGGCAGGCAGTATAATTTGAAAGTTGATAAATATGTTGACGAGAGAAGAAACGCTGTAAAATCATCCAAAGCAGCCGCCAGGTATCTTTCTGATCTATACAAGGAGTTCGGGGACTGGCACCTTGCTGTAGCTGCCTATAATGGTGGCCCGGGCAAGGTACGTGGTGGTTTAAAACGATACAAGGTGGATAATTTCTGGGATCTGGCAAGTCATAAATATTTAAAACTGGAAACCAAACGATACGTGCCTAAGCTGATTGCAGCCATCATTATTGCCAAAGATCCTGAAAAGTATGGCTTCTATAATGTTCCATACCAAAAGCAGTTGCATTATGACACTTTGCAGGTTGGCCCCGGCATGCCCCTAGATGCTGTGGCATTGATCAGCAGCAGCACTACCAAACAAATCAAACGATTAAATCAGGAACTGCGGCAGAGTCAAACCCCGCTTAATAGAAGTTCTTATACTATTAATATCCCCAGATCTTCTTCCGCCTCCGCTGAGAGAAATTTAGCCAGACTCCATTCTACGGTCAGTACCGGGTTTAAATCCCATAAAATAAAACAAGGTGAAACTCTTTCAACAATCTGTAAAAAATATGACATTAATAAGACAACTCTCCTCAAGGTTAATAATCTCCGAAGCGCAAAACTTGTGACAGGAAGAAATCTCAGAATTCCATACTCCACGGTGACCTATCAGCTATTACCCAAAGGCACCAGTGATGCCTTGGCGGCATATAAAGAAAGTCTTATTCTTCACCAGATCAAGCCAGGTGAAACCATCTCAAAAATTGCCTTCAAATACAACGTTCCTCCTGGGATGATCGTACAATGGAATGGCCTTGAGAGCGTTCACAGGATTCGCGCAGGCCAGCAGCTCGCCCTCTATATTAATCAGGGTGGAGACCACTCTTCAAAAAATGATTCAAGGCCTGTTGTCACAAAAAAGAAAACCAGCCCCAGCCAAGCCAGAAAATCTGACAAAATTGCCGTCTTATCTGCAGAAAAAAAGAAAACTCATATTTTGAACTCCTCAAATCCATACAGATGGTATCAGGTTCAAAATGGAGATTCCCTCTGGACTATATCCAGGAAATTCAAGATATCCACGGCAGAAATCAAAAAATGGAACAACCTTAAATCCAATCTTATCCATCCCGGAAAAACTCTGAAACTGAAAAATGTGTAGAGCTGCCAGACAGCTTTGCTCATTTGACCGATCCCTTAAAACTCCATTATTCTCACCTTTTAGGGTGACAACGGGTGCAAGGATGCCTACCGTGCTGGATATTCCGGTTTAAATACAGATCTTTTATTATCACAGCTAACCCGCACTTCTCACCATGGAATGTTTTTAAAATGACAGTTTCACCTTTCCCTGCAAATGAATACAACGATGATGTTCACCTGATAGAACATGAGAACCA
>DAOVUU010000236.1 GCA_030632405.1 Desulfobulbaceae bacterium
CACGCCGCCAAGTCCCGGCATAACATACTCAGAAAGCTCCATGCCCGCCTTTTTGACCTTCAATCCTGCCTTTATCTGTGTTTTTTTATCCACACCTTTTTTGATGCTTGTCAGTACCCGATCACTGCCGGATTCCATTCCTATATGTATACGATTCAACCCTGCTGCCGCAATCAGGCTGAGATTTTCATCACTTATTCGTGCGATGGTATGGGAACGCCCATAGGAGGTAACTCTCCCCACCCAGGGGAAACAGCCTTTCAGGTGGGCAAGAATGGTTATAAGACGTTCCGGTTTGATTATCAGACTGTTTGCGTCCTGAAGAAAGATTGACTGCATACCGTTTAAAGCCCATTGCATAGCTGCGTTCAGTGCCGACCGGTCACCTGCTGCATTTTTTTCGAGCAATGTATTGATATCGGAGGAGGAAATATTTCCCGTTATAGCAGCGCTCTGTCTGATCTTATGGACATAACGATGGACAGCATTAATATCTTCTAATACATGCTCCACAGGTCTCAGGGAGAAATCATCTCCTTTATAGACAGGACAGAAAGTACAGCGATTCCAGGGACAATTTCTGGTAATACGGATGAGCAGGCTCCCTGCCTCACTTGGAGGCCGAATAGGACCTTGTTCAAACCCTTTGTACTCCAGGTTTTTTTTATGGTTACAACTCATAATGGGACCTTTCTCTATATTTATCTATCCGGGGACACCTCAGCCCACCGCACCATACTACCATGTTTAACCAAATGCTCACAATCAGCATCTGAATCATTTTTTATGCTGGGCTTGATCCATGCACTGTGATAGAAAACAACGACAGTGCATGGTGTGCATCAGCTTGCTTTTCGGCATCCATTGTCAAGACTCGGGATTTATCTTCTATCTGATATTTGCTCTTTCGGGTATGCTCTTTTGGTAATATATTGAATAGTGATGGAGAGGGCTGACAAAGTCTCTAACACCGTAACAACGGTAAGCAAGACGGCATAAGTACCTTGGTGGTGAATTTTATGTTTATAATTTTAAAACCCCTTTTCTGTTTCGAAGTCTTCGCTTATCTGTTGTTTTTTATGACAGACTTTCAGGAGTAAGGTAATCCTCCGCTGCTCTCCTGCCTGTTTTACATTCTTGGCAATAATAAATTCGGTATCATTAGGATCTATTTTATACGAATTACGACTCGTAACTGGTTAGGACTTTGACCACAACAGACACCACGTTCTGAACAAAAGCCACGGCATGCACTGGCAGTTTCATCTGCAGGAGAATCCTAACCACTTTAAACTTTTCTACTCCTGCAAGATAGAGATTTACAGGGGATAAATGGGCTCTTTCCCCTATTATTCTATTGCCCTATAATTTATTTCTTATTTTTTCAATAGGGAACGGAATTTTTCGGCAGGAACAGGGGGACTGAAGAGATAGCCCTGAACTATTTTGACGTTACGCTGGCGCAAGAAATCGAGTTGCACTTCATTTTCAACACCTTCGGCAACAATTTCCAGTTCCAGACTGTGGGCCATGGCGATGATCGCATCAACCAGAACTTTGCTGTTCTGGTCTGTCTCCAGGTCACGAATGAAGCTGCTGTCTATCTTCAGTACCCGCAGAGGGAAACGTCTCAGATAGCTGAGAGACGAGTACCCGGTGCCAAAATCATCAAGCGCCAGGCTGATGCCTTGGCCATGCAATGTTTCCAGGATGGTAAGGGGCTGACCTGACTCTTGTATAAGTAGGCTTTCTGTAATTTCCAACTCCAACTGTTCACAAGGCAACCCACTCAGTTCCAGAGAATTTGCAACGGCTTTAAGCAAGGTGCCGGAACGAAACTGTTTTGGTGAAACATTGACCGAAACCTGCAGTTTTTCACTGGAGAGTTCCTGCCACCGCATTGCCTCACGACAGGCACCCTCAAGAACCCAATTCCCTATTTCATCAATTAGGCCCAGATTTTCCGCTATGGGAATAAATATATATGGTGATATCTCTCCAAGTTCATGGCTGTGCCAGCGAAGAAGCGCCTCAGCTCCGGTTATCCGGCCTCTGCGGATATCAATTTTGGGTTGAAAATAAATAGAGAGTTCGTCTTTGGCCAATGCTTGTCGTAAATGATTGGCAATCAACATCTGTTCTTCTGAAGAGCGGCGCATCTTATGGGAAAAAAACTGATGCTTATTACGACCATCCTCTTTAGCCTGATACATTGCCATATCAGCGCACTGCATGAGCTGATCAAGGGACTCGCCATCATCCGGGTAGATACTGATACCGACACTGACTGTGGTATGAATTTCCCGACCTTCAACAATGAATGGTTCTTTGAACAAATTAACCAGTTTGCTGGCCACCACCTCGGCATGACTGTTTTCTTCCAGGCTTTCAAGTAAAACTGTAAACTCATCGCCCCCGGTGCGAGCGGAGGTATCACTTTCCCTTAACAAGGTTGTGATACGGTCAGCTGTCTGTTTAAGTACCTCATCTCCGGTGCCATGGCCGAGTGTGTCATTAATATTTTTGAAATTATCGAGGTCCATAAAAAGCAGTGCCACCTTTTTTTTATTCCGTTTGGCACGGGTGAAAACTGAGTGCATGTAAGACTGCATATAGTGTCGGTTGAGCAGGCCTGTCAGTTGATCAAAGTTAGCCTGGTAGATCAACTTGTCCTCCCATTCCGTGCGCTCTGTAATGTCCTGAACATTGGCAACAATGATGGGTGGGACATCAAGAGTGGATAATTGCAGCCTGGCTTCTACCGGGTAAGTACTACCGTCTTTGCGTCGATTAATACCATTGTGGACAATAGCCTCCCAACGACCGTTATATAATGGTGCAATCAGTTCAGTAAAAGAGTGTCTGTCAAGATCTTCAAAAATATCAAGCAGACTGATGTCGGTAAACTCATCGTTTGAATAACCTAGATTCTGGATTGCACCTTGATTGACCTGCAAACAATTGAGAGTCTCTGCATCGGCAACATAAATTTCAGTTGAGCTATCATTTAAAATACGTCCCAGGCGATTGTTGAGTTTATTTTTTTCTTTTTCAAGATCCTCAACCAGAGCTGCGTTTTCATAACGCAGTCTCGTGGTGACGACAAAATTGTTATTATATTCCCTGCTAAATTTGAGAAAAAAGAGAACCAGGACACAGGCCATGAATCCTGTTCCTGAATAAAACCCGTCACCTGCTAGAATAGTGTGATAGGCAACCGGCGACATAACGGTAACTACATAAAGAACAAAAGAAAAAAAGTCGAGCAGCATGGTTACTGCCCCGATCGTAATTCCGAGCGGATAGATAATTGCCATGAGTAGAAGTGAAAGCGGCTCTCGGGGGAAAAAAAATATATTAAGGCTGCCCAGGGTCATTCCTGCGGCTAATATGCCAAAACGAAACAGATATAACCAGAAAGACAGAGATTTGCTACGGCCTTGGTCTGTCTCATAAAATCGTACCATCAGCCAGCGTCCAACGAGCACAGCAAGCAGTACGAGATACCAGGCGAGAAGGGGTTGCCAGGGGATTCTTTTCGTGAGCACCAGAATGTAGATTGTACTGCAGACAAGCAGGGTCAGAGAGGCCGACTTTGACCTTTGGTAAAGGTTATCGATCCGATCTTTCTCGATTCTCTGTTCGATGCTGAATTGCTGATCAGTCATGAATTTGCTGATTTCCGGTTAGAGGCATCTATCTCTTAATGAAACATCCGCCGTTCTGAATTTTTCCGTCGGTCGAACACGATTGTTTCTCCAGACCAGTCTGCCAGAGGAAAAGTATTTTTTCCTACAACAAAACGACGATCTTGTTTTGTCCGTAACAGAGACTTGTCCTTCTGTTTGGTTATCCTTACAGATTGCGCTTTCACCAGTCGAGCCATTAGGCGTAAATCCTTGTCTTTAAGGCGCAAGGCCGTATCGACCCATATTTCAGTAATGTCCTCAAGTTCCTGGTAGTCCATCGGATGATAGCGTTGTTGGATCTGCTGCAATGCTCGGTACCCATTACCGGATTGTTGGTGTTGCCGCATAAATTTTTCCACACTTTCCATACCTTTGCCGGTTTCACCCAAGTGGTCAACAATTCCCATCTCATAGAGTTCTCCGGCACTGTAAGTCACCCCACTTGCTATCATCCTTTCGGCAATTCCCTTACCACACGTTCGAGCCAAAAGACTATAGGCACCCATGCCGGGGAACATGTTGAAACGGATTTCGGGGAAACCCATCTCAGCATTTTCCGTAGCAATCAGAATATTACTCGACAAAGCACATTCAAATCCCCCGCCCAAGGCTGCTCCTTCAACCAGAGAAATAGTAGTCAGGGGAAGATGCATACTGACGGTATTGAGATAGATCATATCTATACATTGTCGCGCATAATCGAGCAATTGCTGACGGTTTTTTTCTTTAATTAACCTTCCAAATAGAGCTAAATCTCCACCCAGGCTAAAAATACCTGGTACCTTGGAGTGCAGGACCAGGTAACGAATAAGGGAGTCGGAATGTGTTTTTTTTGTATTGAAATAGTCGATAATACTTTGCTGCAGCTGTCGAAGTTCTTTCAGCATTATCAACGAAAAGCAGGAACGCGGGGTCGGATTGTAGTAGCACCAAATAGCGCGATGCCGGACATCATATCTGAGAGAAATTTCCTGACAGTCATTAAAAATTTTAAAAAAATCACTATTCACCACAGCACTCCCGAACAAATAGATAGATTTCTGAAACAGATAAAAAATTAATCGATTCTCAGATCAACCCAAAAAGAGAAGTTGAATTCTGCACGATCTCTCTTCATTTGCATAAAATATCTTAATCTCGAATAAATAGTTAGCAGAGCCTGAAGAATGACCATTTCCAGATTAAACTCTTTATTCCACGTGGTTATCTTTTTTTACCAACCATTAAGGGATATAATTCCAATTTATCGCATCCTTGCTATCCAAACGCCCATTATAGGAAAAATTCTTATGTTACTACAGCAAGTTATGTCATTTTTTAGAGTCGAGAATTTTATACAAAAGAATAA
>DAOVUU010000008.1 GCA_030632405.1 Desulfobulbaceae bacterium
AAAGCTCCGAGGGTAAGAGGTCCCTGTGCCACAGCATAAACTTTGCCATCTGCTCCGACAAGAGGCGTCATAAGCAATGTTCCACCGGCGAGGCTCTTGGAGTCTCCCATGGAGGAAACCAGGACATCAATGGTCGAACCTGATCTGGCAAAAGGTGGCAGAGAGGCAGTAACCATGACCGCCGCAACATTTTTTATCTTAATATCTTTTATATTATCAGGGTTGAGGGTTATACCATGCCGGGTCATCATATTGTAGATGGCCTGCAGGGTAAATTTTGATTTTTTCATATCATCGCCTGTACCGGCCAATCCGGTAATGAGGCCGTATCCCATGAGCTGATTTTCTCTAACTCCATGGAGTTGTGCGATATCTTTGATTCTTACACACTCCGATTTTTCAACTGGGAAGATACATATCAGAGATGCAGTAATTAACAGCGAGATGATGAGTTTCATAAGCTTGCCTGGTATAGGAAGGGTGAAGTGGGTAATTACTATTTTTATAATGTCATTACTTAAAATGGCCAGACATTATCCAAGATGCGCATCATCCAACCCGGTTCCTGTTTATCACTGATTGCACCTTTGCCTGTATATGATATTCGGGCATTAAGAATCTTGTCGGAACTGACAGTATTGGCGGCAGTGATATCTACCGGTCTGATGATGCCGGTAAGGTAGATAAGCTGGACTTCGTTGTTGACCATTACCTCTTTCCCGCCTCTGATTTTCAGTTGTCCGTTTGAATATCTGCCTACCACCTGGGTGGTTAAAGAGGCTGTTAATTCTTCATTACGGGTTGTAGTTCCATTGCCATCAAAGCCATTGCTGAAATCAGCATTGACAAGATTATCGAGATCAACGGGATTGTAACCATTAAAGATGTCATCGTTTTCCAGACCAAAAAAGTTAGGGATCGCAGCGTGAAAGTTTGTTGTTCTATCTGTCTGGGTAGAAGCCTCTTTTGAGGCGCTGGCAGTCTCTGAAATAAGTACGGTAACTATGTCGCCGATATTTTGCGCTTTTCGATCGGAAAACATTGAACTGTTACGCCGATTCCAGAGGGAGCCAGGCTCGCCACTTTCCAAACTTGCCGATTGGATCTCTTCCAGGGGTTCAGGGATTTTTGTGACCTGAGGGCTGGGTTTTGAGCAGGATGAAAAAACGAGTACAAAAAGTGTAATTAAAAGTAAGTTTCTCATATTAGAGTATAACCTCCACGAGCCCTGGTGCAGCAACTCGACAATGGATGATTTTTTTTGAATTGATGTTTTGTACCCTGATCATCTGGTTATGGCTACCATCGGTGCGGGCAATTCCACTGGCTGATAAATGCATCGGTCCGGAACTGATCACTATTTTGACTCTCTCTCCTCTTCTGACTACCGGGAGACTGGTGACCATGGCACGTGTAACGGGAGTTCCTGCTTTAATGTTTCGTTTCAGCTTTTTTCCTGAAAAATTGTTAATATCAAGTCCTGGATTGCTCACCTTGTTGAGATCTTTTATAGCAAGAGTGAGGTTGCCGGGGGATAGAATAGAACCCTTAGCCAGTCTTCCTGTGGCAACTACGACCGGAGCCAGGGCTTCAATTCGCCCCCTTACAGACATGTTTTTCGCAACACGGTTGTTTACTCTGAAGATGATGGAGAATCTGGAACTGCCGAGAATGCGGGGATTTGAGGGAATGACCTCATATGTGAGTGCGCCGACAGGTAATATAAATGGAAGCGGTAAGGCGGCAGGGATAAATCGTATCTCGGCATCCGGCAGATTTTCACTGTTCAGGCGTAAATATTCAGCGATAATTTCCTGAATTTTAGTTGATCCTATATGGATGCCATTCCTCTTCAGATTGACAGTTCGAGAGCCGTTCCAGGAAATTGAGCCGGGTAGAGAGAGGGTGGTAATTAGCTGTTTTTTTATGGCCAGGGAGTTGAGGGTGACAGTTTCTCCGGGAGGAGGGGACTGGGCCACTCTCTGGCTGGCAAGAGCCTGGGCCATTTCAGTATTTGCATCGAACTCGGCTACATCTCCAAGGGTGGTCCGGACCCCGTCTACCCGGGCATCCTGTTTGAAGGTTATCTGCAGGGCGCTGCATGGCAATAATGAGCTGAAAAAGAGGGCATTTATGAGCAATAATTTAAACATAATTAGTACCTTACTCCTGAAAGTCTGTCATAAAAAACGAGAAAACGGAAAAGGGTTTTAAAAATTATGAACATAAAATTAACCACCAAGGTACTTATGCCGTCTTGTTTACCGTTGTTACGGTGTTAGACAAGGTTATTGGTTGTCTGCATCATTTCATCTGAAGTTTGAATCGTTTTAGAGTTAATCTCATAGGCTCGCTGAGTGGTGATCATATTGGCCAGTTCTTCAACGATATTAACATTGGATCCTTCCAGATATGTCTGCAGAAGTGTGCCAAAACCGTCTTCCCCGGGGGTTCCGATAAAAGGTGTGCCGGAGGCGGAAGTTTCTTCGAAAAGGTTTTTACCCTGGGCCGACAGCCCTGCATTATTGGTAAATCCGGCAAGTTCAAGGTTGCCAAGTTCGGTGCTTTCAGTGTCGTCGCCAATAATAGCGCTGACAACCCCGGTATCACTTATGGAGATTTGTCTGGCGCCGTCAGGAATTGTAATTTCCGGGATAATGGGGTAGCCGTCGGAGGTAGTAAGTCGGCCATTGCTGTCTCTTTTTAATGCGCCCGCACGTGTATAGGACGTGTTACCGTTTGGTATTTCAACCTGAAGAAAACCATCACCTTCAATGGCTATATCCAGCTCATTTTCTGTTAAAATGATATCACCCTGGGTAAATACCTTGGTGACTGCAGCGGGTTTTACGCCAAGGCCTATGAGTATTCCGGTAGGTGATTCGGTGTCGGCAGAGGTCTGACTGCCGGGAACCTTCATGGTCTGGTAGAGCAGATCCTGAAAATCAGCCTTACTTTTTTTAAACCCGGTTGTTGTAACATTGGCAAGATTGTTCGCTATAACATCAATATTGAGTTGCTGGGCGTGCATTCCTGTGGTGCCGGTCCAGAGTGATCTGATCATGGTAAACCTTTTTAAGAGATATGTTGATCTTAAGTTAACCTACAGTTCCAAGCTCTTGCTGCTGCTCGGAGATGGTGGAGTAGTTTTTCAACACTTTATGGTATGTTTCAAATGTTCGGTGGCCGTTAATCATTCTGGCCATCTCAGCCGCCATGTTTACGTTTGAGAGTTCGAGATTTCCCTGAATTACCCGGTAGGAGTCGCTCTCTATTTCGGTGCCACCATTTTGCAGGGAAAAGGTGGTATCTGTCTCGCGTTTAAGTTTGAGTTTGTCGTCAACCTCTACAATAGCAAGCTTGGCAACTTCCTCACGGCTTGCTTCCAGCCCTAGAATGTAGATTGTCCCATCATCTCCAACTGCTATTTTACTCGTCTCTGTATCCGGGATAGTGATATTGGCGCCCGCTTCGTCGAGGACCGGGAGGCCGTTACTGGTGGTGAGTAACCCATCCTGATTTATGGCAAAATCACCTCGTCTTGTATAATGTATACCGTTAGGGCCCTGTACTTTGAAAAAACCATCGCCGTTGATAGCCATGTCGAGAGGATCTGCAGTTTCCCGCATTGCTCCGGGAGTAAAATCAGTATAATTATTGCGAATTCTGTTGTAATTAATGCCTTTGGCTTCGCTGGTCTGTTGGGCACCCCTGAGAACCGACTCAAAACTGACCAGCGATTTTTTATATCCGCTGGTACTTATGTTGGCCAGGTTGGCACTGATGTTTGCGATGGACTGTTCCCGCGAGATCGCCCCTGCAAGGGCACTGTATTTTCCTGAAACCATTGTGTCGTTTTTTTAGTTAAAATTAACGGGTTACTTAAACTGTTAATGTATCGGTTATTCGACCTGATTTCTTTACAGGTGTGTACTGGCCTGAAATTTTTTCAATGGGTATGACCAAGTTTTGATAAGGTCACAAGCTGTGCTGCTTCATGGGCTGAAATTGCTAAGATGGAGGCAATCTCGTCACTACTCATATTTTTTTTGATGAGAGAGTGGACAAAGCTGTATTTTTCCGGGATCAAGTTGGTTGAAGGAAAAGTCTGAGTTGAGAGGCGTGGTTTTTGGAGCTGTGTGGTTAATTCGGCTACAGTGAGACTGGTTTTGAACTGTTTCGTTCTTTCGTTCTTTTCGTGGATCTCTTTCAGTTCCTCACTTATTTCATCAAAGAAACCATTTGCTTCCGTCAGTTTACAGAAGAAGAGATCTTTTTGTCTCTTGAGTGCCAGGGCCTTAACAAAGGTAATCACAAAAAATATCAAAAAGAGGAAAAACAGTAATGTAGTAGAAGATAAAGGTATCATATTGTCAGTAAAGTTGTGATTCCATTTTTGTCTTGAGTTTAATAAGTGCCTGGCTGTGCAGTTGAGACACTCTTCCTTCGGAAAGTTCTAAAATTTCGGCAATCTCCTTCTGTGCCAGTTCTTCATAGTAATAGAGCGAGATGACCAACCGTTCCTTTTTTGAAAGCTGACCTAATATTCCTGCAATTCTGTGGGTGAGTTCAAGATCTTCTATTCTTTTACCGGGTTTATTGTCTGAACGCTGGTCAGCCAGGGTGTCCAGGAAAGATCGGCCTTCACTTGAGTGATCAAGAGTTTCGTTGAGGCTTACACAACCGAGATGGCCGACCTGGCTCAGCATGGAACGATAATCTTCCAGGGACAATTCCATTTTCTCTGCTACTTCGTGATCTTCGGGGTCCCTTCCTAATTTTAATTCGAGCTCTGCAAGAGTTTTTCCTATACGGTTTTGCTTATCTCGAAGAGACCTGGAAAACCAGTCAAGTTTGCGCATTTCATCCAGTATTGAACCACGAATTCGGTATTCTGCAAAAGTTTTGAAAAGGATGTTTTTTGAAGGGTCAAATTTATTTGAAGCGTCGAGGAGACCGACCATTCCCGCACTTTTCATATCATCTTTGTCCATAAAAGACGGTACCTGGGTAACCATCCGTGCAACAAGTATATCGACCAGATAAAGATTATCCCGAATAAGTTGGGATTTATCATCATTAAGAGGAGTTTGATCGTAGAGCATTTTTTACCCTCTACTGCCAATATTGAGCAATTTGTTCCAGAAGAATTGAATATTACCTTTAGGAGATACCTGTGGCGGTTCTGCACAAATTCGGCTGGCAAGTTGATTGAAGGCCTGGCTGATTTTGGATGAAGGTAGCAATTCACTTATTACCTTCTGTTTTCGTATGGAATCTACCATTTGGCGGTCTTCGGGGATAGAGCCCAGATAGTCAATTGATATATCCAGATATCGATTAGAAACCATCGTTAACTTTTTATAGACATCAAGGGCGTCATCTTCAGTCCGAATCTGATTTACCAGCAGGTTGAATTTTTTCTCATGATATTGTACTGAGAGGAGTTTCATAAGGGCATAGGCATCTGTAATTGCGGTAGGTTCTGGTGTCGTGACGATCAGTATTTCCTGCGCTGCTGTGTTGAAATAGGTGACATTTTCAGATATACCTGCTTCGGTATCGATTAAAACGTAATCGAAATGGTTGTTCATGGAGTCGAGGCCATCGAGAAGACGGATTTTCTGCTGCCTCTCAAGTCGAGTGTAATTTTGGATACCGGAACCGGCAGGTAGAATTTTTATGCCGAGAGGACCTTCAATTAAAATGTCGTGTAGCTCTATTTCTCCCGAAAAAAAATGATTCAAATTATAGGAAGGTGTAAGACCGAACACCACATCAATGTTTGCAAGACCGAGGTCAGCATCGAGTATGAGGACGCGTTTTCCCTGATGGGCAAGCGCATAGGCAAGGTTTGAAACTACAGCTGTTTTGCCAACCCCCCCCTTACCGCTGGTAATAGAATACACATTGGTAATCTGGTTAATCTTTGACTGGAAGTGGATGGATGATGAGATGTGTTGAACCCTCTCAACGTATGTGCTTGATCTGCAGTGGTCTGTGATGTGTTAGTCATGCAATGGCCCTTCATTTTGTGACATAATGAGTTCTGCGACTCTATTTTGTGATACTTCAATTAAATCTTCTGGAACTCGCTGCCCATTAGTCACGTATGACAGAGGAATACTGTTTTCAATCTGGATATTCAAAAGTACGCCCAGACTGGAACATTCGTCAATTTTGGTGAAGATAGTGTTGGAAATACCGAGGGAACTGAACCGCTCGATAGTATTAAGAAGTTCTGCTTCTCTGGTTGGAGCGGAGAGAACAAGATGTTTATCAATATTCAAGTCAGGACTGAGAAAGGTTGAAAGCTCATTGATAGATAACCCGTCTCTTGGGCTTCTTCCAGCAGTGTCTATAAGTATAAGATCTTTATCCTGATGTTTTTCAATTGCAGATATAAGTTGCCCAGGGGTGATGACAACATCGACGGGGAGGTGCATGATTTCACCGTACACTTTGAGTTGTTCAACAGCTGCTATACGATAGGTATCAATAGTTATAAGAGCAATTGATGGTGAATGGGCAGCAAGATAGGAGGCCGCTACTTTAGCAAGTGTTGTTGTCTTGCCTACCCCCGTGGGACCGACAAAAGCAATGCGCTGCTGAGTATCATCAGAACCAAACAGGGGCGGTGCAACATGGAGTAAATCCTGAATGATTTTAATGATAGCTGTGGTCTGAAGTTCAGGACTGTTCGGATCTAAATCGTTTAAATTTTTACTCAGGAGTGATGTGATTTGTCTCGATACATGATCATTAATGCCTCTGTCCAGCAGCATGGCCTGGATTTCTTCCTCTCGGGAGATTTCAGCGATCTGGCGTGGGGGAATTGAACTCTTTTTTGTCTGCTGGAATATAGATGTGGAGGGATCCGGGTTTTTATTATTTCCATGCAGTTGGGAAATTTCTCCGGTGAGGTTTTTCACAAGATTTTTGAGTTCACTGACTTCGTCTGCAAGGGAGGTTCCAGCAAAATTACCATCGTCCGAATCTAAAAGATGATCAACCGAATTATCAACAATACGGTTAAAACCCGATGTCTGCTTTCTCTTTGTAAGGCGGAATGTGTCCGGTATGTTGTTATAAGATTGTGCCACTGGCATTGTTGTATCGATTGCTGCAGTAATTTCCAGGGTCGGTTTTCCGAGAAGACCCAGTTTGCCGTTTTTTATAGTTTTGGTGGATATTATAAGTGCGTCTGAGCCGAGTTCCTGCTTTATCATTTTCAGCCCTGAAGCCATGTCTATTGATTCAAACACTTTAACTTGCATGTAATTTCACCGTACCAAGAGATCTGACTTTAAGGTTTGGAGTTATTTCGTTGTGGGATATGACCGTCAGCGCTGGATAATAACGTTCGGTCAGACTTCTGACATGGGGCCGGATTTGTGGAGTTACCAGTAAAGTGGGGCGACTGCCTCCGTCAAAAAGTGAAACCGCCTGCCCAATGGAGTCTAGAATGGTCTGGGCTATTGCGGGATCGATTGCCAGGTAACTGCCTGTCTCTTTGTGCTGAACTGCCCCCTGGATTGCATCCTCCACAGGTTTTGCAAGGGTGATAATAGGAATAACGCCATCGCTTGCAAGTTCACTGCTGATTGTTCTGGAAAGGGCATGACGCACATACTCCGTTAGAACATCGGTATCTTGCGTAACCCCGGCCCAGTCGGCAATGGTTTCTAGAATCGTCCTCAGGTCGCGGATAGAAACACTCTCTTTCAGCAGGTTCTGCAAGATGCGCATAATTGTACCTAAAGAGACGGTGGCCGGTACAAGTTCCTCAACGAGTTTAGGATAGCTCTTAGCCAGATTATCAAGCAGTCCCTGTACTTCCTGTCTGCCTATAAGCTCGTGACCGTGCTGTTTTATTATCTCGCTTATATGGGTGGCCATAACTGTAGTACAATCAACAACAGTATAACCTGCGATTTGGGCCCGATCTTTTTTGTCATCTGTAATCCAGATAGCGGGTAATCCAAAGGCCGGCTCTGTGGTGGCGATGCCCTGTATAGTTTCGGTGACCATTCCGGGGTCCATGGCCATAAAATGGCCCGGCAGCATCTCAGCTTCGGCAACTTTAACGCCTTTTAGAGAGAAACAATATTGATTTGGAGAAAGCTGAAGGTTGTCTTTAATATGGACGGGAGGAACGATAAAACCGGTGTTCATTGCAAATTGTTTGCGTATTGACTGTATACGATTCAACAACTCACCGTCCTGAGCAGAGTCGACAAAGGGAATTAATCCATATCCGACTTCCAGTTGCAGCAGATCAACATTGAGCATCTCTTCATAATTTTCTTCTCTTTGTATAACTGGTTCCTCAATCGGTTTTTCGGCAGCTTCCCGTTCTTCTTTTTTTGATTTGTCTACCATGTATGCCATAGCACCCAGAGAAAGTGAAAGAATGAGAAAAGGGAAAAAGGGGAGTCCCGGGATTAAGGAAAAAATGAGAAGAATTGCAGCTACGACCCATAGGGCAATAGCATATTTGGAAAACTGATTTTTAAGGTCGCTGCCGAAATCGTTTTTGCCGGTTGATCTGGTTACTAAAAGACCTGCTGAGGTGGAAATAATGAGTGCAGGGATTTGTCCGACCAACCCGTCACCAACCGTGAGAATAGTGTAATTTGCAGCGGCTTCAGCCATGGGCATGCCTTTTTGAACAACCCCAATGACAAATCCTGCACCTATATTAATAAGAGTTATGATGATCGCTGCAATTGCGTCACCTTTTACAAACTTGGATGCGCCATCCATAGCACCGTGAAAACTTGCCTCTGTTGCGATCTCTTCACGACGTTTTCTGGCTTCATCTTCGTCAATAAGGCCGGCATTGAGGTCGGCGTCAATAGCCATCTGCTTTCCAGGCATGGCATCCAGGGTGAAACGGGCTGCAACTTCAGCAACTCGGCCGGCACCCTTGGTAATAACCATGAAATTTATAAGAACCAGGATTGAAAAGATCACTATTCCTACAACATAATTACCTCCGACAACAAACTGGCCAAAGGATTGAATAACAGACCCGGCTGCTCCGGGACCTTCATCACCGTGGAGCAGGATTAGACGAGTTGATGCCACATTCAGAGAAAGACGAAAAAGAGTGGTGGTAAGCAGTATTGATGGGAAAATTGAGAAATCAATCGCTTTGACAGTATAAAGGCTGACAATGAGGATCAGCAGTGCAATTGTTATGTTCATTGACAGAAAGAGGTCAAGTACAATAGAAGGCAGAGGAATGATCATGATCATCAAAATGGAGACCAATCCCAATGCTGCTATGATGTCGCTGCGATAAATGAGCTGCTTTATCGGCAGATTAGCTAATCTGTCCTGTACGTTGGTTAGTTCCATTGATGTTGCTGCCCTTTGATGGTGCCTTGAAAAATTGTTATTTAATTTTATCTCTGCTTTTTGAGAATAATTTCAATCTCTGGCAGGCGAGGGACGAGACATTTTCTGAAGAAAGTTATAATTTTTCAAGTTGCCTTTGAGTGAATAAACATGTGCCAGAATTTCCGCAATAACCTTAAAAAGATCTTCCGGAATCGACGCTCCTATATCAAGCTCATGCAATAACCGAGCCACCGGCGGATTTTCTACGAGGGGGATTTCATGTTGCCGGGCAATTTCTCGGATTTTCATGGCAATAAAATCTGCACCTTTGGCGATTATGACAGGGGATTCCATTTCAGAGGAATCATAGCGAATGGCGACGGAAATATGTGTGGGGTTTGTGACAATAACATCTGCCTGGGGTACATCAGCCATCATCCGCTTTCTCGCCATTTCCTGTTGAATTGACCGTATCTGCGCCTTCAGATGAGGGTCCCCCTCACTCTCTTTAAATTCTTCTTTGAGTTCCTGTTTTGTCATTTTCATTTTCTCTTCCATTTCCCATTTGACAAAAAGAAAATCGAGAAATGCGATAAATATGAGAATTGCACAAACTTTGGCCAAAATGAGAGCCGCCGTTTTGCCCAAAAAGGTGAGGGTGGTGCCTAGAGTCGTATTTGTCAGAATTAAGGCCTGTCCAAAATTGTCGAAGACGGTGGAGTAGGCAATCCAGCCAACCAGAATGACCTTAAGGAGGGATTTGACAACCTCAATTAAAGATTTTTTTGAAAAAAAACGACCAAAACCTTTGATAGGATCTAGTTTAGAAAAATCGGGTACGAGTGGTTTTGATGTCAACAGCCAGCCGAACTGAAATACACTGGAGAAAAAACCGATAATGAGAACGAGGAAAAAAAGTGGCGATAGAAGTAGACCAATTTCTTTGAGCAGGAATATTGACAGGTTGATAACCGATATGTTTGTAACAGCATATTCTCCCACAGATTGCCATATAGAAAAAATTAAAGCGGTCAGTCCTCTCCAGAAGGATGGAAGATAAAAAAGCCAGAAAAGTAGAATAATAGTAAACAGGGCGGCAGTTTGTACTTCCTTGCTTTGTGCAACCTGGCCTTTTTTGCGAAAGTCTTCCCTTCGTTTTGCCGAGGGTGCTTCTGTCCTTTCACCGCCTGAGGTGCTTTCTTCAGCCACGTATCAGTATCCTTAGGAATGATGGCGTCGTAAAAACTCTTCGCCTCCGTCATTCCCACGCAGGTGGGAATCCAGAAGCTGTTGAAATTACAAGATTCCCGCCTTCGCGGGAATGACGAGACATTGGTTAAATGTAGTTTTTACGACGCCATCAAAAATTGAGATAATGAAAAAAATATTTTCCTATTGTGTATGCGGTGCAAGAAATGAACCAGCAGAAATTGTGGTGAAAAGGGGGGTCAGGAAGTGAGAAAGGTGAGAATAGTCAGGAAACGCTCCGGCAAAGTGTCAAATTCTTGTCTAATGACCGAGGCAGAGATGTCCAGCGTCAAAGCAATGACTACAAAGGCAATTCCTATGTTCACTGGAAATGACAGAAGGAAAACGTTAAGCTGGGGAAAAACACGTGCAAGTACTCCAAGGATAAGCCCGGAAAGAAGTAGAACGGCAAGAACCGGCGCACTGAATTGAACTCCAAGCAAAAACATATGGGCTGCCTGATCCATAAGAAATGGAATCGCTTCTCCGGAAATATTGAATTTACCGGGGGGAAGGTATTCATATGAACGTACTGCAATTCGTAGAAAAAGATGGTGGCCGTCAATGGCCAGGAATATCAGGATGGCAAATACATTTTGAAATTGTGAGATAAGGGCAACCTGGCGTTCTCCCTGGGGGTCAAAAACATTGGCTGCAGCAAAACCCATCTGGTAGCCGATAACTGTAGCTCCAAATTCAACTGCTGTGAATATGAGCCGGGCAATCAATCCGAGGAGAAGACCAAGCAACAGTTCTGCTACGATGAGCATTAAAAAAGGACCGGGGGAAAAACTGCCCCGAGGGACACCGTCCGCCATGAGGGGGAAAAGGGTAAGGGCGACAGCAAAGACCAGCCCCGTCTTAACACGCGCTGGAGTCTGGGTCGTAAAAAATACAGGTATTGCACTGATAAATCCCGCAACACGGCTTGTTACCACGAGAAATGTCTGAAACTGATCAATTGGGATGAGTTGGGTATCCACAACAGCACTAGAGTGTAGCCATGATATCAAAAAGACCGGTGGTAAAGAGGATGAGCAACTTTATCAACCAGGGTCCAAAAATGACAAGTGTCACAAAAACAGCGACAATTTTGGGTACAAAGGTGAGGGTCTGTTCGTTTATCTGGGTTGCTGCCTGGAAGATAGATACCAGTAATCCGATAACCATTCCGATAATCAGCATGGGAGCTGCTGCCATCAGAATTGTCTGAACCGCTTTGCGGCAGATGTCTATCGCCATCTCAGGGGTCATAGCAGGTTATCCAAAACTTTTTATAAGGGAGCCGACAACAAGGCTCCAACCATCAACCAGAACAAAGAGGAGGAGTTTAAAAGGCATAGATATAATTACCGGAGGAAGCATCATCATACCCATTGACATTAAAATTGACGCAACAATCATGTCAATTACCAGAAAAGGAATGTAGATCATAAATCCCATCTGAAAGGCCCGCTTGAGTTCTGAAAGCATGAACGCCGGTATCAGGGTCATGGTCGGTATGTCGTCTTTATTTACAGGTTCCGTGTTCATCGATATTTCGGTGAGAAGAGTGAGCTCATTCTCTCGAACCTGGCTGAACATGAAATCCCTCATAGGTATCAGTGCCTTTTCCAGAGCCTCAGGCTGACCTATTTCTTCGTTCATATATGGTTGAAGTGCCTCTGTGTTGATCTGGTTTAAGGTAGGTGCCATTACAAAAAAAGAGAGAAAGAGGGAGAGGCCGAGAATAACCTGGGTGGGGGGCATGTTCTGGGTACCCAGGGCCTGTCGAATAAATCCTAAAACAATGACAATACGTGTAAAGCAGGTTGTCATAAGGAGAATTGCGGGTGCGACTGACAGTATGGTCAGGAGAAAAAGAACCTGCAGTGCACTTGAAACCTGCTGAGGAGAGTCTGCGTTTTCTACGCCAAATGAGATAGTAGGCAATCCTATTGAATGCACCTCGGTGGGCGGCAAAAGGCTAAGCAGAACACCGGTGGCCAAGATAGAATACATCCTTGCAGTTTTTGCGGATATGTGGGCTGTCATTTCAGGTTGTTGGATCTGTTTTGCTGAGAGTCTCAGCAAACGAAGGGCTGTTTTTAGAACCGATTTTTGCCAAAGGGGTTATCCGATCACTGGTAATTCCCAGCAGGTATTCTTCGCCTTTTACTTCAACGAGACATAATGTTTTTTTGGACATAAGTGGCTTCATCTCTAAAACTTTGATGGATTGAGAGGTGGGAGTGTGGAAAAGTGATAAACGCTTTCTTAAAACACCATAGAGTATCAGAATAACTCCGAGGACTACAAGCAGCCCCCATGCCACACGAAAGTAGCTTCCCATAACATCTAGTTCCGTAGCGGCAGCATGGCTGTTTTCCGCTGAAAAGAGCATAAACCCAAGGAGGAGTAACACCAGTGAAGGAGTAGAAGAAAATTTTGTCATCGACGTTTTCAGCCTAGATTTTGAATTCTGTCTGCAGTAGAAACGACATCGGTAAGTCGAATGCCGAATTTTTCGCCGACCATAACTGCTTCGCCCCGGGCGATCAATTTTGAGTTGACATAGAGATCTAATGGTTCACCTGCGAGCTTGTCGAGTTCTATTACATAACCCTCATCCATCTTGAGCAGATCTTTTAATAGAATCTTGCTTCGACCGACTTCAACTGTGACCTGCAGCGGTATGTCGTAGAGAAAATCCAGATTCCTTATCTGGTTTCGGTCTAGGGATTGTCTTCCACCGGCTGAGGCTGCTGCATTATCCTGGAGGAGCTCTTTAAGCTCAGCAGGATCGGGACGGCTGCTTTCTGAGTTCGTAGGGGTCATAATTTTTCCTTATTTAGACATCCCGGTTAGACTGATTGCCTTTTTGCCGTTATGGGTTCCGGGAACTGCATCAAATGTATGTTGATTTTCTACCAGGACCTTGAGTGGACTGTTAGGGTCATAGTCGAGGTCAAGGATATCACCTTTTTTTAATTCAAGAAGTTGGGAAATAGAAAGGTTCACTGCGCCTGACAACGCTGTTATGACTGTGGGCAGCTCCAGTATTTCTTCCTCAATCACATCATACCAGTTGCTTTTGTTGGCTTTGGATACACTGAGGAGCTTTTTAAGAATATCGCGAAGTGGTTCCAGGGTAGAAAAAGGAAATATAAGATTTATCTCGCCGGAAATATCCCCGACCTTAGCCATGAAAGTTCCTACGATCACTTCAGTTTCCGGTTCAACGATTGAAACAAGGCGGGAATTATTTTCCAACTTGATGACCGATGATTTTAATTCAAGCAGTTGAGAAAATGCTTTGTCAATATCCCTGCAGGCATCGATAAAAAGGGATTTTAGAACGAGAAGTTCTATGGTGGTGAGTTTTCTTTCCAGTTGCAGAGATTCAAGTTCACTGGAGGCTCCGAGCATTATCTCAATCAGTGAAAAAGAGAGCGTTGGGTCAAATATGATTAGTGCACCATATTTTAGCGGAGACATATCGATAATTCCGATTGCTCCGAGATTATCCTTATTTTTGAAAAAAAGTTGAAACTCTGATGATTCCAGTTTTGTACGAGTTATTGAAAATGTGCGTTGAAGCTTGTTGGTCATCGAGGTTGAGTATGTTCTGCAAAAAATATCCAGAATTATATCAAAGTTGGGAACTCTGAACTGTTCGCCTTCTATATGGGTGAGGTTGAAAAGGTCTATGGCGGAAGATTCAAGATTGGGGACCTGTTGACCGGCTTCATCCAGATCAAGAGAAACCCGGCCCTCGCTGATAGCAGTGAGTAAATTTACTATTTCATTCTTTTTCAGGATTGGTTCCACGTGTTTCCCCAGACGTTATTGAACCACAAAATTTGTAAAGTAGACTGATTTCACTTTCCCGGCCTGCAGAAAAGAATTAATCCTGCTGATCATTTCTGCCTTGAGTTGTCTTTTTCCCTGGAGATCCTGTAATTCCTCGTATGTTTTGTTCCCAATGAGAAGGAGAACTGCGTCCCTTACCTGGGGCATACGCATCTCTACTTCTTCACGGGTTTCTTCGCTGGTGAGTTCTACCGTTAAAGAGGCTTTTACGTAGTGGTTGCTGTCAGCGCTTATAATATTAACGATAAATTCTTCTATATCGACCATTGGGCCGATCATTTGACCCATTGAGATATCAGGAACGGGTACGTTTGCACCTGATTTTTCCGCTCCTGTGGGATCCTCTTTTTTAAGCAGAAAAAATCCGGCCACACCGGCACAGATGAGAAGTATGAGGACTGCACCACCTATGATGATAAAGAGTTTTTTCTTTCTGTTTCCTGATTTAGCTTCTTCTTTATTTTCTGCCATCTGAAAATGCCTCTGTCCAAAAAAATAGGGGACTGTCTCTATAAGGGTACTATCGCATTATCGGTCGAATTCTTGAATTTAGAGTCAGTTGAATTAAGCCGGAGTACAAAATCTACCCGGCGGTTCAAGGCTCTGGCTGCATCGTTGTTATTGGGGATAACTGGCCTGTCCTTTCCATATCCGACAGAGGACATTCTGTCCAGCGACAGCAGGCCACTCTGGTTGAAAAAACGAAGAACAGAAACTGAACGATTAACAGAAAGATCCCAGTGGCTGTATGGTTTTTCGGTCAGCTGAGAATCATCGGTATGACCTTCTATTCGCAGGTTCATGGGTAATGGGTTGATAATGTTCGCAACTGTTCTAAGAGTCGGATAGGACTTGATTGACAATTTAGCCTGACCTGGTTCAAAGAGAACAGATTCGCTGATTCGCAGGACTATGGACTGGTCATCTCTTTTCAAAACACCAATATCTTTGCTGAGTCGAAGGGAATCAATCTGCGATTTTATCTGTTCATAAACCTTTCTGGTGGTTTGCTCCTGGATCGGTGAAAATGGAGTGATTGGAGCAGAAGGAAGAACTGGTATTGCAAAATTCACAGTAGAAGGTGCGCCGTGGATCCCGAAGGCATCCTTGATTGAACTGGATGCCTTTGTAAACTTAACCGGGTCCATACTTGCCATGGAGAGAAGAAGGACGAAAAAAGTAAGAAGGAGAGTCACAAGATCTGAATAAGTGACCATCCATGCAGGTGCCCCTGCAGCACATTTACATTTTGTTTCTTTCTGTTCTTCCTGTTGAGCTAGTTCTTCTGACACAACTGTTACCCCTATTTTTTAAAGGTAGATTCTCGAAGTTTTGGCGCGATGAAAGCATGGAGTTTCTGCTCCATTATCCTGGGATTTTCTCCCGAAAGAATTGACTGCATTCCTTCAATAATCAAAGTTTTAATTAAAACTTCTGAAGCAGATCGGTTTTTGAGTTTTCCTGCCATCGGGGAGCAGACGACGTTGGCAATCACAGCTCCGTAGAATGTAGTAAGAAGTGCAACAGCCATTGCCGGTCCGATGGTGGATGGATCGTCCATGGTCTGGAGCATCTGGACAAGACCGATGAGAGTACCAACCATGCCCATGGCGGGAGCATAAGCAGCAATCGAGGTAAATATATCGGCTCCTTTTTCATGCCGCTGCTGGATGTACTCTATCTCAGTATTAAGCATGGAACGTAAAGTTTCAGGTTCCTGGCCGTCCACTGCCATTTGCGTGGCTTTTTTGAGAAACTCATCATCAACTGTTTCCATGGCTCCCTGCAGAGAAAGTATACCTTCCTTACGAGCTTTATTTGCAAATTCCATAAGTTGAATTATCAGTGCATTTACAGAAGTTTCTTTGTGGAGCACGGTTTTTTTAGCAACATTAATGGCATCAAAGACATCACTGAATGGATAATGAACCAGCGTATTGCCCATGGTGCCGCCAAATACGATCATTATCGAGGGAACATTAATAAAAATTACCAGCGGGCCACCCTGCAGGATAGCCATTATCATCAAACCAAAAGCTGCACCAATACCAATTATTGTCGAAAGATCCAAAAGAATCCCTCCATTTATGTTCATAAAGTAAGCAGGAAAACCAAAGTCTTATAATACTAGTTCGTTATCCATATCATAGACTTTCATTTTCTAAAACTCAAGGAACTATTCAGCAGATTATTTCCAGGTTATTGAAAGCTGTTTTTACCAGATGTAAAGACATAAGTCAGCATTGCAAAAAGTATTCCATATTTAAAAGATGTGTTTAGAGGAAGAAATACGAGGTGATTTTGCGCGGAGATAGGGGGAAAAGGAAAGGACCGGTTAATTACCGGCCCTTTCCTTTTAAAGAAATGTCAAAAATATGACACTAGCGTTTGAGGTTGATCAGTTCACCGAGTAACTCGTCAACAGTGGTAATTATTTTTGAATTGGCCTGGAAACCTCTCTGTATAGTTATCATTTTGACAAATTCAGCTCCCATATCTACATTGGATTGTTCAAGTGAGTTGGTGAACACCTTCCCTAGTTCAGGCCCCGGCAGCCCTGTGCGGGGTGATCCGGAGGATGATGTTTCTGTGTAGAGATTGGTGCCGGCATTGAATAATCCATTGGGATTAACGAATTTGCCTAAAACCAGTTGAGAAATTTTAGTCTGTTCGCCATTTGAATAGGATGCTATTACGATACCGTCCGGATCAATTTCTATACCGGTGAGATCTCCTGCTCCATAACCGTTTTGATCCTGGGAAATTACAACAGATTCACTATTAAACTGGGTAGTGTCGAAGGTCATTGCAAAATTAGAAATTGCTGTGCCGTTGGCCCAGTCTATACCGGCTATGTTACCTATGGTAGGCAGAGGCGGATCTAAAGCATCATTCTGCAGTATACCGTCTTCTGTAAAATCGAGTGTAGTGGCACCAATACCCTGCAGTGGGGTACCAGCTTCATCCTCGGTACTCCATGCCCAGTTCCAGCTATTTTCAGCTGTTTTTATAAAATAGGTGGTGAGGAGGTGAGGATTGCCCTGGGTATCATACACCTGTGTAGAAGATGAATAATTGAAGGTGTTCGGATCGGTTATAAGGAAGTCACCAATTGCAAGAATTGCTTCGTCAGCATCGAGGTTGGTGGTAAGGGAAAGTTCAGTGGTAGCGTTTCCCGGAATGAGGCCTTCATTGAGGACTTGAATATCTCCCGCATCCCCAGCCTTCAATGAGCCGTTTACATCAAATCCTTTGCCCTGAACGCGAAATCCTTCCGGGTTGACAAGATAGCCGGCGTCATTAAATCTAAACGCTCCAGCTCTTGAATAATAGGTTGTAAGGTTTCCTTCTTCTTTGAGCATGAAGAAGCCATCCCCCTCAATTGCCACATCTAAATTAGATTCTGTGGTT
>DAOVUU010000417.1 GCA_030632405.1 Desulfobulbaceae bacterium
ACTTCAACCATCTCCTCATAACCGGCAACCCTGGTCCTTATAAAATCTTTATCTTCCCAACCATTTGTGATTACAGCATTGATAAGTCCCATAACAAACGACACATCGGTGCCGGGACGAATGCGTACATAATCAGTTCCTTTAGCTGCGAGTTTGGTAAACCGGGGATCAACTACAATAATCGGTGCATTGTTTACTTCTTTTGCATGGAGAATATGCTGCATGCCCACAGGGTGTGCTTCAGCAGCATTTGATCCGATAAAAAACAGACTCTTTGCATGCCTCATATCATTGAGACTATTGGTCATTGCACCATAACCCCAGGTGTTGGCTACACCTGCTACCGTAGTGGAGTGACAGATCCGAGCCTGGTGATCGACATTATTCGTCCCCCAGAATGCAGCAAATTTTCTATGCAGATAGGCCATCTCATTTGAAACCTTGGCACTGCCGTTAAAATGCAGAGAGTCAGGCCCGTCCTTTTCACGCAGATCAAGCAGTTTTGCACTGATTTCGTCGATAGCCTGATCCCAGGAAATGTTCGTCCATTTCCCATTTACTCGCTTCATAGGGGTTTTCAGTCGTTTCTCACTGGTTACCATATCAATGGCACCAGCCCCTTTGCAGCAATGTGCACCAAGTGAAACCGGATGGTCCTGAGCTATGTCCTGACGAACCCATACACCGTTATGAACTTCTGCTTCAATACCACAGCCCACAGAGCAGTACGTACAGATTGTCCTGACTTTTTTAGAACCGAGATACGCTTCTTTTTTTTCTGCAGCTACAGCTTTTCCCGTAAGTTTGGTGGTCATTGCAGCACCAGTCAAAGCAGCAGTTGCTGCGGACAATTTAAGAAAAGATCGCCTGGCAATTCTCGGATTAAGGCTCACTCTGCCACCACTCACAACACTGGTCCCAGAAATTTTTCTAATTTTGCTTCTGGCCATTGTAATTTTCTCCTTTTAGCTAAACCATTTTAAATGGTTTGGATTACCGTTCAGCCAAAAAAACCCTCTACCTTCACTATGATCGTAACGATTTATAATATTTAGTAAAACTATCACTTTCGCGATACAACACCTCGTCCGTCCGTTGGCCTGCGGGAGCTGATTTTGCTTTCGCCGACTTAACAATAGCGACAGTCCCGGCAACAGCTGCTGAACCGGCCAGCATATGTTTGAGGAATGAACGCCGATTGTCCTGTTCTTTTTTCATCCTTTCTCCTCCTTTCTTTCTTTTTAGATCCGGTCCAACGATCATTTCGTACAGATCAAACCTTTTTCCAGATCCAGATATTCATTTAAAAACCTGCCGCACAGCGAAAAAAAATCTGCATTTTGATTCTCTTCAAGCACTTTGCAAAATTTTTCCGAAAACGGGTAAAGAAACTCTGTAAACAGTCTCTCCTGCAATTGCTTTACAGCCTCTCCGCCACCACCCTTTTCTTCCTCTACAAGCGAGGCAAAGCTATCAAGCATAACAACCAGTGAGTCTTCCGGCTCCGTGACTGATTTTCCCTTCCGCAACCCGGCATCATCGAGCAACCCCCGGATGTCCACCAGGCTCTGACCAAAATTCCTGCCGTCGAAATAAAAAGAGGCACTGGTGTTAACCGGATCCCCGTCAAAAGGATCTATAAACAGGGTATAAAATTCATCCTGCAGCTCTTTAAGGCTTTTTATGCCTAAAGCATCGGACAATTCTTTAACCACACGGTCAAATCCGGGGCTCACCTGTTCCTGAATCAGGGCTGAAAATGTTCCCCGCCACCGACTTATCTTTTCCGCGTCCGGCTCCCCTTGAAAAAATGATTTACTGAGATCAAGAAAACGCAGACGCACGCGAAATAAATCTCTTTCGTTTAATTCATCCATTTTTATTCCGCCTCAAAAAGCTTTACAACTCTGCAGTTATCACAATATTCAAAGTGGCTGGTATCAACGGATTCTTTTTTCGAGAGAATTGCCATAACTCGTTCAAAACTCTTCCTGGTACCAAACACCTTGCCGCAAGATTTACACGCCATGGGCTCAGCCCTGGCCATTTCTACTGATTTGAAAAATTCCTTGTTTAACTTGAACTTGGGAGAAAGCTGCAGCGCATCTTCCGGACAAATCTGAACACAAAGACCGCATGCAACACACATTGAGCCAATATGGTTCAGAGTCAACTGCTCTGCATCCGCCGTAAGAGCCTGGATGCGACAGTCATTTAAACAGGCCATACAGTGAGTACATCGCTCTGTATCGCAACTGAGTGTTGCAAAGGAAATGTATCCTCCAGGTTGGACATTCGCAACCTTGCCGCTGTTTGCCACAATTGACTCTAAAACTTCCGATAACCCCCTGCGCCGATTGACAAACAGATCCAGCTCACCTTTACCTGACAGTGAGTTGCTTCCCGGTTCGTCGCACATATGTGCTGCAGCCTTTTCGGTTCCATAAATCACAACGCGGTCAGTGGTATTATAGAGTGAGGTAATCAGAGAATTAGCTATAGAGACCTGCCTGCTCAGTTCAGTTCCTTCATCACTGTCATCAAGAAGAATAACCTTGCCTGCCCCCTGATGCAAAAGGAACATAAAATGAAAAAGAGAAAGACTTCGAACCTGAGAATATTCAAGAAAGA
>DAOVUU010000086.1 GCA_030632405.1 Desulfobulbaceae bacterium
TATTTTTTTATCACTGAAATTCTGTTTACCCTTTTGTAGAAAAAAATCCTGGGTTTTCAACGTGGCATCACCCAATTCGAGAATATCGTCTTTCAAGGATAATCCTGTATATATCTCTGTATTACCGGTAAACCTGGTATCCTCCGGTAATACACCCAGGGTTTGAAGGAGGGTCGACAATTGGCCGAGATCAAAGGTTCCCTTAAAAATCAGGTCCTTGAGCTGAGTGCTGGATTGTTCTGATGGTGGCACCAGGTTTTTCACGGTCACACTTCCACTGCCGATCCAGGACTGAAAATCCAGGACACTATCCAGAGCTTCCTGGGGACGAAGTTCCCGGCCTAAACGTAAATCAGTGGCCAGACTCGCTTTGAAAGTGCTGCGCGGGGCGATGGGGCGATTTTTCCAGAGGAGCACAAAATCATTGATTGTGACATCTCCTGCTACTGACCGCAGTTCTTCTGTTTTGGTATTTATCTGAAGATTCAGAGCTACTTTCCCACTGGATTTCCACTCTTCAAGCTGTATGAATTTTCCGATTTCTTTTAAAGCCGTATCGATATCGGCCTCCAGCTGAAGCTGCATATGATTGATATCACCCTTGCCCCTGCCGTTTAAAAAGGATGACTGGACCTCGAAATTCTCCAGTCGTATTCCTCCCTGGCTCTGCTCACCCTTGGCCACCAGAGTGACGGGTTTGTCCCAGGTGAGTTTCTTTTTCCCTGCAATTCCCTGTAATGTATCCAGACGGATACTGGTGTCAAAGAAAGTTTCTCTGTCGGTGCCGGTTATCTTTGCGTTAACATGTATTTTACCATTCGATACCCTGGTGCCCTGTTTAAGGTTTAATGTGCTGGGAAACTGGGTAAACAGTTCCGCCAGATCAATAATCGCCTCACCGATGACCTCCTTCTTGTTTTGGCTGTCAAAGGTGCCCGATGCGGTTCCCGTGGCAAAAGGCGATGTCAATTCCAACCGGTTTAATGTGAATGCAGTTGCGGTTTTCTCGCCATCTATTGCCACTTCCACTTTTTCCAGCGACGGGGTGTCTGACTTAAGCGGTCCACCCTGCAGCTTGATCTGCCGGGCGGTCAGGTTGCCGTTAATCTGTACGACCGTCTCCGTACTCCCCGATATACTCAAGTGACCATTGAGCTGTCCACTGCCTGTCGGCAGGTCAGCAGTGGTTGCCAGGATGGAGAGCAACTCTTTGATTTCCCAGTTCTCAATATCAAGTGTTGCCTGGGACTGTATCTTATCCAGCCTGGAAATATCCCCTTCCGGCAGGGTGACAGTTCCGGCTCCTTTTACCTGCCCGTTCCCATCCCCGGATTGGAAGGTGATCAGATATTCCAGCAGATTTTCAAGTCCCGCAACATTCAACTGAAGTTCCAGGTCCCTTAACACCGACTTTTCTTTTTTGTCCGGGAAAACGGCGATTACAGTACCACCGGTGATGTTGAGCTGGCCAGCTATTGCTGGAAAGAGTATTGGGCTGCCGCCTTCCGGCGGTTTATCCGTGTTTCCAGTGTCGGTCCCTCCGGGACTGGTCTCTGGAATCCCGGCAGCCTTTTTTTCTGTGACTGTTTCGGTTTTGTCGGGGCCAGTTTTTTTATTCAGGGAGACATAGATCACCGGGTCTTTAATGGTGACTGTACCTATTTCTTTGTAATTGATGGCAATGGCCAGAAGGCCCTTGGAGATTGTTAAATCTGCCACCTTAACAAGGATGCCTTTAGCAGGATTATCGTAGGTAATTCCGTGGTACTGGATTCCGTTGAACCAGCTGAGCGACACATTTTTGAAATCGATCTGCCCTGGCGACCGGGCATTGATAACCTGTTTTACCTTATTTCCAGCCCAGTCTGTAGACATCAAACTTGGAAGAAGAAATACGCCAAGAAGGGAAATCAGTAATAAGCCAGCCAATATGGGCCAGATGATCGATCTGCTTTTTCGGAAAATAGTATTATCTGCCATGGTACCTTACCTCCATTGACGGTAGTAGTGAAACGCTGACTGCACTTTCAACCAGACACCATCTCTGTACTGGGTGTTTTGCCGGCCCATTTGTTGACTAGATGCAGTATACCCAGCATCACAAATACTATTACGATGATGCAGGTGCACATGGCATTGGCACTTGCTGTCCAGCCATCATTGTCCAGCATGATGATTTCGATGGCGGCGAGATGAACTGTAGCGGAAACCAGGAAAATAACCGCGCTGATAGTTGTCATGGACCGCATGAAAAAATATGTGAAATTCTGAATAAACGCCACCCTGGAAAGCGGAAAGATGATCTTGAAAAAGGTACTGAGAGTATCTCCGCCAAGACTGATGGACGCCTCCTCTATGGAAGGATCGATGTTTTTTAAATTAGAAACACTGGATAAAATCCCCAGGGTAAAATTGCATATAACGATATTGATCACAATGATCCAGGGAGTCCCGTAAAACCAGTAATACGGCTTGTTGAATGCCAGGATATAGCCCAGTCCCATGACGAGGCCTGGAATTGCTGCGGGCATTACTGAAAAGAAATAGACCACCTGCTTGAAATAAGGTTGCCGGGTCTCCATGGCATAGGCTGCAACCAGTGTAATAAAAGACCCCACTACACCGACGATCAGTGAAATCCAGACACTGGTCCAGATGGCCGAATATCCGCCAATAGACGGGAACGAATAATGGGCAAGAGTGAGGGTCCAGTCGTAGGGCCAGACTTTAACAAAGGAGCCGATAATTACAGTGGTAAAGATCATGATGATCGAAAAAGCTATGAGATAGCAATATACGCTGTACAATATCTTTTTCAGACGTCTTGTTGGTGGGATAAAAGGTCGGGCAGCGCCGCTGATCATGGAAAAACTTTTGCGTGAGATATAGTAATTGAGCATGAATGCCCCCAGGGACGGTACCAGCAGAATAATACTGATGGTAGCACCTAAATCAAAACGATAAAGGTTTGTGACCTGGGCATAAATTTCTGTAGCCAGGACGCTGTAGTTACCGCCGATTACAACAGGATTGCCGAAGTCGGTGATGGTCAGATTAAAGGTGAGGGCTGCGGCACTTATAATTCCGTACTTGGCAGATGGCAGAGTGATTCGGGTGAATACCTTGAACGGTGAAGCGCCCAGGCTTTCGGCGGCCTCGTCAAGACGGATGTCGACTGCTGAAAGGGTTGTAAACAGAATAACAAAGGCGTGGGGTAGACAGTACAGCACCTCAGAGACAATAATTCCTGTAGCACCGTAGATATTCCAGTCCGTCTGGAAAAGATGGGAGGTGATCAGCCCGTTGCGGCCGAAAAGATAAATCAATGCCAGGGCCTGCACAATAGAAGGGGCTACCAGCGGCAACATGATAATATTGCGAAAAAATGTTTTGTTGGCGATAGTAGTCCGGGTCAGGGCATAGGCGAAAAAGAAAATAATAATAGTAACGATAACAGTTGTGACACCCGAAACATAGAGACTGTGCCACAGGGACCTGAGGGTGTACGCGGTGGTGAAATATTGTTTGAAATTGCTGAGAGTAAAATTGGCCAGGGCCAGTTCTCCCCCTTCAAAAAAACTCAGTTTTAAGATCATCCAGAGGGGAAACATCATGAAAAAAAACAACAGCGCCAAAATAAAAATAGTCACTGTGGGTATAATGAATTTGTCAAATTCCATTCGTGCAGACGAAACCGTATAGTCGGTCAAGGGGGTATTTTCTCTTTGGATTGAGTTCATTTTTTTTATCGCTGGTCAGGGTTTGCCGGATTGGTTAAATCAATTTCTTGAAAATTTCCGAATAAACATGGAAAGCATCCGGCGGGAAATAGAGATATAAACTCTCTTTTTCTTTAACCGGCTTTTTAGCAAACTCTTTCTGGGCAATATCAACTATCATTTCCTTCCCCTCAAGGTTAACTGTAATACTGACGACGGCACCGAGGAAGGTAACAAGTTCAGTCCTGACTTCGACAATATTAGAGGCGACACACTCATCGGATGCAATGGTGGTTCCTACGATTTCAATATCCTCAGGGCGAATAGCAAGATAGATTTTTTCACTGTCCACTTTATCGATTTCAGATACTTCGAAGGAATACTTACCATAAATAACGTGGCTATCTTTAATGTGACCCTCATAGAAATTCGATGTTCCGACAAATTCGGCTATAAAACTTGTTTTGGGGTGCTTGTAGATCTCCCAGGGTGAACCGACCTGCCTGAGCTGCCCCTCGCGCATGACTACGACGCGATCAGCCATGCTGAGCGCCTCTTCCTGATCATGGGTGACATAGATCATGGTAATGCCCAATTCGTGCTGCAGCCGTTTGATTACTGCCCGCAGTCGTACTCTGATTTTAGCATCAAGCGCACTCAGTGGTTCATCCAGGAGCAGCACGTTAGGTTTAATGGCAATGGCCCGGGCCAGGGCTACCCGCTGCTGCTGTCCTCCACTCAACTGGGATGGATAATGTGCTTTCCATTCGGTAAGTCCCATCAGTTCCAGCATTTCATCAACACGTTTATTGAGTAAATTCTGCGGCATCTTTCGCATCGTCAGGCCAAAGGCGATGTTCTGGGATACTGTCATATTTGGAAAAAGGGCATACGACTGAAAAACAATTCCAAAATCTCTTTTTTGCGGGATTACATTGTTCAGGTTTTTATCACCGTAGGAAATATCTCCCGAAGTCTGAAACTCAAAACCTGTGATGATCCTCAGTAATGTGGTTTTTCCGCATCCGCTGGGACCAAGAAAGCAGACGAATTCACCGGGGGCGACGGTCAGATTGACATTATCCACAGCAATCAGAGAACCAAATGATTTGCTAATATTTTTTAAAACCAGATTTTTTGACATGGATCTTATGTACGCTCCTTTTCACTGCGGAAAATATTGAGGAACCGGCATCCTTTCCGGCACGCAACGGACAGCACCAGGCCGTGCTGTATGACAATTCAGAAATGGAATTGTATAGACGCTGAGCCAGTGTACAAAAAAGGCTCCATGTTCTATACCGGGTACAGGTAGTTCATGGAGCCCATTAGCTGTTTATACGGTCAGTTTATCGCAAGAAAAGATTCGACCAGACCTCAAGAATCTTTGCACGATTTTTAGACTGCCATGGAAAATCCATGGGTGCCAGTTTGATGGTGTCCAGTGGCGGCATGTCTTTTGGGCCCTGGATGCCCGGATAGCTAACTCCCAGCTTAAATTTGGCATATCCTTCCATGGCACTTTTGGAAATGGCCCAATCGAGGAATTTCTTGGCGGCCGCTTCATGTTTGGCACCTTCAAGCAGTGCATTGGCCTCAAGTTCAAAGCCGGCGCCTTCTTCAGGAAGAACCATTATGACAGGAAAACCTTTCTTCTTTAAAGAGGCATAGACAAAGGCAAAGGAGCACCCGATGCCGTATTCACCAGCTGCTGTCAGCTTCGCTGGTTTTGAGCCGCTTTTGATATACTGGCCCATATTTTTGTCGAGTTGTTTGAGAAAATCCCAGGCTTTATTGTCTTCGACAGGTTTTGACTTGTAATCTGGGTCGAGCATTTCCAGTAGACTGGCGACCTGCAGGAAGCCGGTTCCTGAACTGGCGGGGTTGGGCATGATCAGCATATCTTTGTAAATCGGATTAAGCAGGTCATTCCATCCCTTGGGTACGGGTAATTTTTTTTGTTCCATCACTTTTTCATTGACGACAAAGGCTGCTGCATATAAATCGATGGCAGTCCAGTAACCGTTAGGATCTTTGAAATGGGCGGGAATTTTGTCCCATCCGGCAGGTTTGTAGGGCTTTATCATTTTTTTCGGGACGAATTCTTCCATATTGGTTACTGCCCAGCCCCAGACCAGATCTGCCTGAGGATTGTTCTTTTCAGCAAGCATTCTGGCTCCCAGTTCACCCGTTGAAAGTCGAATTGCTTCGATTGAAAGATCCGGCAGCTCAACTTTTGCCTGCTTGATATATTCAACTACCTCTTCATTTTCCAGAGAAGTGTAGATGACCACAGTGTCTTTGGCCATGACCGGCCCGGTAAGAAACATCAGCGAAACGGCTATTAAAACAAATACTGTACTTAACTTTTTCATAAAACGTCCTCCTTTAAAGTTTGGCATTGACGGCAAGATGATAAGCAAAATACTGCAACAGCTGGGGGTCAGGTTAAAATTAGAGAAAATGGAAGGCCGCATCGGTGAACCTTTCCATTTTACCCGGAGGAAAAACGATATAAGTTATTGTTCATATTTGCAACAAATTTAAATAATTTTTCAAGGTAGCCATAAGGTTAATGGGTCGGTGCGAAAATTTTACCAGAAAGGACCCCTTTGGCTGTGCGCAGCAGCACCAGAGTCCAGACCAGCAGGAGAAAGGCGACAGTCAGATAGTAGAAGGACTGAATCATGCCGAAATTGGAAACTTTCCAGGCAACACCGGAGGAGACGCAGAGAGCTCCGGAAGGAAAGGTAAAAGCCCACCAGGAAAGTGCATAGGGCAGTTCCAGAGTTTTCAGGTAGTAGATGGTGATAATCAGGGCCATGATAAACCACCAGGCGGCAAAACCCCAGGTCATAAGGATGCCGATTTTGGCGAAGGTGATGAATGCCACACTGTCGATGCCTAAATAGTTCTGGTGTTGAAAGAGATGAATCATTTTAAAGAGGATCACTGAAATAATTGCCGTCGGAGCGATGCCGATAAAAAAAGTGGCTGCAAAGCGGTTCATCGGCAGTTCATGGTAGATGTAGCGGTGATAGACGGCGGCCCCGACGAAGATGAACAGAAAGAAACCGACGCCGAAACTGACCATGGAAATAGTGATCGCAAATTCAGCTTTGTCTGCAAGCTTTTCGGCGAGTTCAAATCCTGCTATGGGGATGATCAATTTGGATACAGGTGGAATATACCAACCGAAATTTGCGTGGGGGATATTGATCTCCTGATGTTTAAAGATATGTGTCAGAATTATAAAACCCATCAGATAGATACCGAAGGATCCACACAGCCAAAGGTAGTATGCTAGAGTCAGTGATGTTCCCTCACTGAAGAACATGGTCGGGAATTTCATCAGGTTCAAAGAAAATAAGATCAGGCAGATTGGCATGGTCGGGAAAAAATTAGCCGCAATGGGGTGATTCAGATCTTTTTTAACACTCGCCGGATAAAGGAAGAATCTCACTGACCAGGGGAGTAGAAACGACATAAACAGGATTATAGATAAAATAATAAAGGCCATAGAGAGGGGCTGCACCCAGGAACCCTTGATAAAAGACAGTGCCAGCGGGATAACTGCGGTGCCCATAACTGCGGCAAACCATGCCGGGTTGAAATGCTGGGTTATAGTTCCTGGTGTTGCTTTGAATTGTTCAGCCACGATAATTCTCCTTGATCATTTGTATTATATCATTTTGTTTTTATGGATTGCATTCTGCAAAGGTTATTTAGATACAACAGGACTGCATCAATAGAAAGAACAAAAGAGGGTTTCTGGTGGTAAAATGGGGTATGCTTTATATTCTGGGTTTCTCCTGTGGAAGCTATATTATACCCAGACCAACCCTGTCGTGACTAAAATTTTAATAGAGGAGCTGGATATGAAAATTGTTGTTCTTGATGGCTACTGCCTTAATCCCGGCGATAACCCATGGAGTCGAGTCGAAGCCTTCGGAGATCTTGTAACATATGACAAAACTGCAGACAGTGAGGTAGTGACACGGTCCCGGGAAGCCGATATTCTTCTGACTAATAAAACCAACATCTCAGAAGAAATGATGAGTAAACTGCCGAACCTCAAATTTATAGGTGTCCTTGCCACCGGGTACAACATCGTCGAGGTTGATGCAGCCCGCAGGAGAAACATTCCTGTTTCCCATGTACCGGTCTATGGTACACCAACCGTGGCCCAAAACACCTTCGCCCTCCTGTTGGAACTCTGCAACCAGGTAGGATATCATTCCAGAGAAGTGGTTGAAAAAGGACGCTGGGCCACATCTGAGCACTGGTGTTTTTGGGATTACCCTCTTGTGGAACTTGCGGGCAAGACCATGGGGATTGTGGGCTTTGGCCGCATTGGTCAGGCAGTGGGACGGATTGCCAGGGCATTTGGCATGAATGTTATCGCGGCAGATATCTATAAAGAATCCCCCCCTGAGTATGACTTTACCTGGAAGGAGGTTGATGAAATTTTTGCAGAGGCTGACGCCATTTCCCTTCATTGTTTTCTGACCAAAGAGAATGAAGGAATGGTGAACAGTGCCCTTCTCTCAACCATGAAAAAAACGGCCTATCTGA
>DAOVUU010000392.1 GCA_030632405.1 Desulfobulbaceae bacterium
CAAAACTGTTCCACTTCAACCGTCCGTGTCGTAGGCAGCTCCCGTGCAAACCTGTTCAGCTCTGTTTCAGCTGGAGTATGTGCGCTGTGGGGCCCACTTCATGGGGGGGCAAATATCGGTGTAATCAATATGCTTGAGGATATAAAAGCCTCTGGGCACAAACCCGAATATTATATCGAAAAGGCAAAGGACAAAGAGGATCCCTTCAGGCTTATGGGCTTTGGCCACCGTGTCTACAAAAACTTTGACCCCCGCTCTATTATACTCAAAAAGCAGGTCCACAAGCTCCTGGATGCACTCAATATAGAGGATAATCTACTGGATATCGCATTGGAACTCGAGGAAACAACTCTTAAAGATGATTTTTTTATCAGCAGAAATCTTTATCCAAACGTTGATTTCTACAGCGGAATATTGCTGCGTGCTATTGGAATTCCGCTCAATATGTATACGGTTATGTTCTCCATAGGCAGAATGCCCGGATGGATAGCAAACTGGAAGGAACTGCTGGATCACAAACAGCGTATCTCTCGACCGCGACAGATATACACCGGTAAAACTAAAAGACCTTACACCTCTTTAATTGAAAGATAAGTCCCGATTTACAGCTAGCCTGTGAGCCACACCAGGTCCATAGGCAGAGCTGTATTATATAGGGGCTACCCTTTTTTTAGTGAAAGCCTCCCTCAGGCCGCGGGCGTGGTCGTTGCTGCTGACGTCTCTGCTGCTGATGGATATCAACGGGAGATCGTTTTTGCTGCTTTTTGCTTCCCCACAGATCGGAAGTTTTAAAATAACAGTACCAGTTGTCGCAACTGACAGGCTTATTGCCTTTACTGTATATACCTTTACCTAAAAAATCAGCAGCGACAAAAGTCAGCCGACAGACACCGACAAGGCCAACGGATACAGCAAAAACAGTAATCGGTTCCATATTGTTTTCCTCTTTGTAGACAAACTTATTTATTATGATATCATCGTGTTAAACGGGAACAGTTCAGATCATAAACAGGCACCTGCGGGCGCTCCTGATTAGCTCGAATACTCTCCTGGTCAGGCTTGGTAAGCACGTAACGAATACCGGCATCCTCAGCGCTGAGCCTGGCAATAACCTCTTCTGGTACTGCAACTTCCATAACATGGTGCATATTCACACCCTGGGACTCAGCCTGGAGGGCAAAGTTTACAGCATTCTGGCGGGATTTTTCCTGAAACCGGTTCCTTTCCCGCTCTTTACGATCTCCAGAAAATTGCAAAGGCCTGTCACTTACATCCAGAGCAATAATTTCACAGTCGAGACGCTGTGCCATCTTCAAAGCATAATCCGTTACCTGGGTGAGATGATCACCATCCTGTACCATCAGTATTTTGGTAGTGGCACTTCTCTGCGCCATCATCTGCTTCAGAGTATTTGCTGCATCTGTCTGATTCCCCGCAGCCATTTCCCCCGGATCAATAGCTGCACTTTTTATTTTAGTCACCTTTACATCACTCTTCTTTTTCCTTCCCAATCCCATCCAGTCAATAAGTCCCATGACATTCTCCTTGTATATTACGCAAATATTTATAGTGCTAACGATGATTACCTTGTCAGTCACGGAATATTGCACAGAGCATGCCATACCTGATATATTATATTTTCAGATATAATATTAACGTGTTATGCCTATTTGAAATTTATTCAAGAATCCTACGGTTGGTCACTGCTTCAGATCATGTTGCACGCTGTAACTGCCGGAAATGTATAGTCAAGAGGAGATCATTTTTCTACATGGCAGGGAACACTCATAATACAATGATATTACAATAATTATGATGTTTTATGTGTTAAAGAAAAAGATCGGTGTTGCACAATGAAGCGGTGTAACAATGTTCAACAGCCGGAGGGAGGGTTGCCTTTTAATTATCGGAAGAAATTGAGCTGGAATCCAACAATAAATGAGGAAGTGCATCCTGGAGCCGATCAACCAGAACGATATCAATACTCTCAGTAACATCGCCAGGCAATGCTTCAACATCCTCTTTGTTAAGTAGCGGCAGTACTACTTTCCTGCATCCGGCCCTTGAAGCTGCAAGCAATTTTTCCCGGATACCACCCACCGCTAAAATATGGCCTGTAAGAGTCATCTCACCGGTGACAGACACATCACGCCGAACCAGGCGACCGGTAAGCAGGGAGGTGAGGGCCAATGCTATAGCCAATCCAGCGGAAGGGCCATCTTTAGAAACGGCACCAGCAGGCAAATGGATATGAATATCGGAATGATCGTAAAAATCCTCTGAAATACCGAACGACAATGCGTTACTTCTGATATAACTCAAAGCAATCTGGGCTGATTCACGCAGCACCTCACCCAATGAGCCGGTCAGGACAAGATTGTTATTCCCCCGCATTCTCAGCGCCTCAATGAACATAATCTCTCCACCAAAGCGAGTCCAGACAAGGCTGGTAACCACTCCCGACTGATCTTCACCCTCAGTCGCCTCCTGTCGGTACTTTCGCGGACCGAGAAAAGCAGCAAGCATATCCTCATCAATTTCAACAGATTCTGCTGTTCTTCCTTTTTCTTTTATGCTCTGTAGAGCCAGCTTGCGACAGAGCGTACCGATCTCCCGATTCAGACCTCGAACTCCTGACTCTCTTGTGTAGCCGGTAATAAGCTGATCAAGAGTCTGCTCACTAATCTGCGGTGGACTGCCGGTCAAGCCATTGTCTTCATACTGCCGGGGCAGTAATTTGTTCTGGGCGATAACCCGTTTCTCCTGCAGAGTATAACTGGAGAATTCAATTACCTCGAGCCTATCAAGCAGCGGACCGGGGAGTTTATCCAGATCGTTGGCAGTGGCTATGAACATCACCGAAGAGAGGTCAAAAGGAATCTCAAGATAATGGTCAATATATTTGGAATTCTGCTCCGGATCCAGGACCTCCAGAAGAACCGAAGCTGGATCACCACGAAAATCCTGTCCAACTTTATCAATCTCATCGAGCAGGAGACAGGCATTGATAGCTCCGGCCCGTTTAATTTCATTAATGATACGACCGGGCATGGCACCAG
>DAOVUU010000069.1 GCA_030632405.1 Desulfobulbaceae bacterium
CAAAAATTTGCAGATATCATTGAACAGGAGGGACGTGTCATTGATCTTGAAGTTATATTTAAAAAAAAGGACGGCACCCCTATGCCTGCACTTTTAACCGGACATGGACGCTATGATCAGCAGGGGAATGTAATAGGCTACGAAGGGATCAATGTAGATCAGACCCAGAGAAAGCAGATGGAAAGGGAGATCCGGGAAACAAATGATTTTTTAAACAATATTATCCATAATTCACCCAATGCTATTATGGCAGCAGATATGAAGGGAACAATTCTCCTCTGGAATCGGTCTGCCGAAGAGATCCTCGGATACAAAACAAAAGACGTTGTGGGCAAGCTCAATATTACGAAAGTATATCCGGAAGGTATGGCTAAAAAAGTAATGGAAAAGCTCCGAACGAGTGAAAACGGTCGTCAAGGCCATCTTAAGTTTTACCCTGTGGTTTTTGTCAAACAGGATGGAAAAATTGCCGAAGGTAACCTCTCCGCATCCATTGTTTATGACGAAAACCACAATGAAATTGCCACCGTTGGAATTTTTATGGATTTAAAAGAAAGACTGGAGATGGAACGGCGGCTGAAAACGACCCAGGAACAGTTGCTTCAGTCGGAAAAGCTCGCGGCAATGGGCCGTCTTACCTCACAAATTGCCCATGAACTGAATAATCCGCTATATGGTATAATGAATACACTTGAGCTGATGAAAACAGAGATATCTCCGGACAACAGTCGAAGAAAAATATTGGATATGGCACTTTCTGAAACTGTCCGGCTCAGCGATTTGCTCCGTAAAATGCTGACCTTTTCAAAACCCGACCAGAAAGAAAAACAACCTGTTGACATCAATACCATTCTTGACGAAATCCTTCTATTGCATGAGAAGCAGTTCCGAGAAAACAGTATTATTATTTCAATGGATTTATCCGATAGATTGGACCTGGTTTATGCATCAAAAAATCAATTGAGGCAGGTTTTTCTAAATATCTTTCATAATGCCAGGGACGCTATGGTGGATGGCGGAACCTTGACCGTAAAGACAAGCACCGAAGATGAAGAGATTGTTGTCGAAATATCAGACACAGGCATCGGAATTAAAAAAGATAATATACATAAAATATTCGATGCATTTTTTACCACAAAAAGCAGTGTGAAGGGCGTTGGACTTGGTCTGTCTGTTTGTTATGGTTTTATCATTGAGCATGGCGGAGATATTAAGGTGAAAAGTGAGGAGGGTATCGGTACGAATTTCATAATCACACTGCCTGTCCACAGTCACCCCCGGTAAATTAGCCTTCCCTTCCACAGTTCCTTGATGTCCACACTTATCTAGGTACGTTTGACTATGATATAGAAGCCTTGCAGGCTGTTCATGGCAGGATTCAGTACAATATACCTCGAAACAACTGAAAAGAATCTCCCTTTAATTTCGACCCAAAGTGCCTACATTAAAGGGAGGTTCTTTCATTTTTAGAGGAGGAAATAATGGAAAACGGATTCTTCACCATCCCATCCCCACAAAATGAGGCTATACTCGGCTATGCACCAGGCTCTAAGGAACGAGTAGATTTGCAGGCTGAACTTGTGCGCCAACAAGACATCTGTCTGGACATACCACTATTAATAGGTGGAAAAGAAATTTGGACAGACCATACCGGCCAGAGTATCTGCCCCCATGATCACCATCACATTCTAGCTGAGTTCAGCCAGGCAACCAGTCGGGAAACTGGTCAAGCCATCAGCGCCGCTCTGGAAGCCAAGCCGGCATGGGAGGCAATGTCCTGGCATGAGCGGGCAGCCATTTTCCTGAAAGCAGCAGATTTAATTTCCAGCAAATATCGCTTCACTCTCAACGCAGCGACCATGCTCAATCAGTCCAAAAACGTTTATCAGGCAGAAATTGACTCTGCCTGCGAGCTGGTAGATTTCCTCCGGTTCAACGTCAGCCACATGGGAAAAATCTACTCTGAACAACCTTCTGAACACGCATCCGGCACTTGGAACCGTATCGACTACCGTCCTCTGGAAGGATTTATTTTTGCGGTCACCCCTTTTAACTTCACAGCTATCGCTGGAAATCTACCCACATCGGCGGCCATGATGGGCAATGTGGTGCTGTGGAAACCTGCCTCCACTTCGGTTCTGAGTTCCTGGTACGTCATGCAGGTTCTGCGGGAAGCTGGTCTACCCGACGGTGTGATCAACTTCGTTCCCGGCCCAGGCAGTAAGATTGGTCCTACAATTCTTGCAAACGAACATTTAGCAGGTATCCACTTTACAGGTTCAACCCGGGTTTTCAAACAGTTGTGGCGAAGTGTCGCTCAAAATATCGATTGCTACCGTACTTACCCCCGTATCGTTGGCGAAACCGGAGGTAAAGACTTTGTTTTTGTCCATTCCTCGGCAGGGATCCGCTCGACCGCTGTTGCCCTTGCCCGCGGAGCTTTTGAATATCAGGGACAGAAATGTTCAGCGGCTTCAAGAGCATATATACCCCGATCACTGTGGCCGGCCATACGTATTGCATTAAATGATATCCTGTCTAATATCAATATTGAAACCGGTGATCCTGCAGATTTTAAATTTTATAATTCGGTTATAAACGAAGCAGCCTTTGACAAAGCCATGAGCTATATCAAACAGGCCCGATCCGACAATGAGGCTCTTATCGAATTCGGTGGCAGAGGCGATAAAACCGCAGGTTATTTTATTGAACCCACAGTTATCGTAACAGAGACTCCTCACTATCAGACAATGGAGGAGGAAATATTTGCTCCGATTTTAACACTTTTCATCTATGATGATAACAAATTCGAGGAAACCCTGGAACTGTGTGATAAAACATCACCTTATGGCCTGACCGGTGCAGTTCTGGCCACCGACAGACAGGTTATACATACAGTCACAACCAGACTACGTCATGCAGCCGGAAATTTTTATATAAATGACAAGCCCAGCGGTGCAGTGGTCGGCCAGCAACCATTCGGAGGTGCGCGAAATTCCGGCACCAACGATAAGGCAGGCTCCTACCTCAATCTGCTGCGATGGACAAGTCCCCGGACTATTAAAGAAACATTTTCTCCGCCTGAAGAGTATGACTATCCCTTTATGCAACGCTGAAAACACCGATGAGCAGCTTAGGACTAAAATTACAACCAAAAACGATATAAATGAATGGATCGGTGAATACTCCCGCATCAACCTCCTTGCTGCTCACTCAACAATACAAAATCAGCCCACTCGCTTTGCTCTACTGAATCCGCAGCTTGTCGTAAGCATGCGGCAAGCCCATCCAGTTTGTTATGGTCAAATTTACATATAAGTTGTTGGCCAATCTGCACTCGATACACGCATTCTTTCCGCATATGAACATCGTCTTTTATTATTTTTATCATAACAAAGGCCTAATTATCTCATCCTGCGTTTCAGATTTGCCTTCATCTGCTCCAACGGTATAACCACATTTGCACTCCAACATATCTGCTGCTGATCAATCTATGCATCGTCGTTTTTTCTATTCTCGAAAACATGTCGTATAGTATATAATGTCCCGGGACATTATCGTACAATTGTAAAAGAAAAGCCTAGAAACAGAGGTGGTTGTTCAAAATAAAAAAGTCTCGGTTGTTCCTAACACCGTAACAACGGTAAGCAAGACGGCATAAGTACCTTGGTGGTGAATTTTATGTTCATAATTTTAAAACCCCTTTCCGTTTCGAAGTCTTCGCTTATCTGTTGTTTTTTATGACAGACTTTCAGGAGTAAGGTAATAAAAAGAACAACCGGGACTTTGAAAATGTTACCAGTATAGCAGTTTTTAATTTTACCAGTTATCTCCCAAAACTGTATTTAAATTCAGACAGGTTTTCTTTTCTCCTTCTGTCAAATTTTCTTTACTCTTGATTGTTCCACTTCGGTCATTGGCATAGCAGGCGTACTGTTTCCCATCTTTGTCTTTGACCCACACCATCTTTTTATATTCACCCGAAATTATTTCACCTCTCATACTCATGATATTCTCCCTATGTATTAGTAAATCCACATTTAGCAGTATTATCGAGAAATGCACTCATCCTGTCATGGCTTTTTCAATGATCATCCTATCCATCTAGTCGCCATATTGTACACAATAATGATGTTGTTCGATGTTTCAACGGTAATTGAAAAAATCGAATAACAGCACTTGCTGCAGTTATTTCTTTAATCTTATTTATAACTTTCATGTTAATTATGAGATTAGAACTGTTTTCCTTCAATATTCTTCTGTAACTGTGCGATTTCGAGGCCCAGAGAAACACATTGTTTACCCTTCATGCATTGATCTGCATCCATCAATTCGAGAAAGTGCTTCAGGCTGTGGGTATTCTTTTCCAAGTGGACGACCCACATGTTATTCGAAGAATCTTGAATAACATCAATATCGATTCCACAGGCACCAATTTCTGGATAGAGGGTAGTTATTTTTTTACATAACTGATTCGCACTAAACATAGCCGTTACCTCCCATTGAAATTTCTAGAAAATTTCTTTTTCCTAAATTTATTATTTACCTAGGAGCTTGTCCGAGAATAAGCATTTTTTCTCAAATCGAGGTTTTTCTAAAAAATAATCACAACCATATAGTTGATATTGCGAGCATTATTTTTATGAAAATAACGAAGAGTTGGGGGAAAATGCATTCTCGGACAAGCTCCTAGCATCTTTTACATCGGCTAAACCGTTCGAATTTTATTCATTAGAATTAGTAAAATGGATTTGGAATATATTTCTTTTTATCGAAACTCGTGAAAAATATATTCGGCGGTTTAGGTAGTCCTGCAATCTTCCAGGCCTTCATCGGGTTAACAAATTCCCGTACCACACAGTCCTTGGAATGAGCACCTATTTTTTTACAGACGTTCCCCAAAATAGGGAAATTATGGTGTTTGAAATAATACTGTCGCATGAAATTGACTATTAACAACTTTCCACTATCGAGAGGTTTTATCCCTTCACGTTCTGCTATTATCTTTGCAACTTCCTCATTCCATATTTCTTTCTCATCGAGAAACCCTTCATTATCAACAGCTATCCTTGTATTTCCATATTTTAATGTAACCATGCTAGACCTCCACACTTCTAACAAAAATTCTCTTAATCGATACTCATCAACACTCTTTCAAGAGCAGGATTCAATTCTCTTAAATTGCTGTGATAAAAATCCTGTATACCCCGGTTCGAGGGATCTTATTCTCCCTGCACTTTGTCAATAAAACGATTTCTTGTCATCTCAGCATCAAGTTTCAGAGTAACTGAACACACCGTAAAACATAAAAATGTGTGTTCAGTTATTGTAGTCAGTCTCTGTCAGCTAATAGCAGCACTGTAATGATCATTCACCTTGTCCCAATTGATTACATTGTAGAATGCCTCGACATAGTCAGGTCGTCTATTCTGGTAGAGTAGATAATAGGCATGCTCCCAGACATCAATCCCCAGAACAGGTTTTTTGCCCAAAGCCAGGGGGTTGTCCTGATTTGGAGTGGAAAGAATTTCAAGTTCTCCTCCAGCAACGACAAGCCAGGCCCAGCCACTTCCAAAATGTTTTATGGCTGCGCTCGAAAAGGAGTCTTTGAAAGACTCAAAGCTCCCAAATTGTTTGTTTATTGCGTCCAGTACAGGACCTCCCGGTTCAATATCCCTTTTAAGGATAGGCCAGAAGAAACTATGGTTTGCATGACCTCCTCCGTGATTTCTTACCACCGTTCTGATATCTTCAGGAACTTCATCCAAATGACTTACAAGCTGTTCCACGCTAAGCTCTGTAAGCTGAGCGTAACCACTTATTGCCGCATTGAGATTGGTGATATAAGCCTGATGATGTTTGGTGTGATGAATCTCCATTGTGCGCGCATCAATGAATGGTTCAAGCTCGCCATAGGAGTAGGATAGCTCTGGCAGTATATGTTCCATTATATTCCCTCACATAAATATGTTTTTTAGTTTGCTTCTCCGGACCGTAATTAACCGGAGCATGTTTATGCGGATTCTGGAAAACGGTGAGAGCAACAGTCTTCTGAAGAAAAGATCATTGCGGCTGTCCAAGGTCTCGATATTTTATCAATTCCTTCGCCTCTGACAGTCTAACCGTCATCATTTAGCCGCAATAAAAATGTAAGACCTATTACCACATGGGTCAATCAGAGCATTGAGTAATTCAGACCTCTGAAAACTGACCTCAGTCAATTTAAGAGGACACCTCGGTTAGGGGATTTTAAATGAACATCTTGGGTGCTTTCTGTACTCTCCCGACAGAAAGAGATGTCCCTTGGCAAGTCTAGCCATTTGAGGAAAATTGCAATTTAACTAATCTCGCAACATAATTCCTGTTAGCTTTGTTGTCTAAATACTTGACAATATTAATACTTGTTGCGAATATGGGTATTAATCTTTCTGGCTGCTTTCGATTAAATTCTTGCAGACAGATTGATTCAATTTTACATTACAATTTTTCAAGCGGACAGGGGAGTAATCTTAAACCAGAGGAGACATACTGGAAAATGAGAAACAGGCTTACACTGATTTTGATTATTGGCCTGGGCTGCCACGAAGAATTGCAATTATCCTGGGCTATACAGTTTTTGTACTCCTATTACTATCGTTTGTTAACGGAGTCATCATTAAAGGTGCCCTGCATGCCATGGATGAGTCTTTTGCCGCGATGAACAAACTACTAGACAGTGAGTACGACCAACCGCTGGACAGTGAGGCGTCGGGGAGTGCACAATCTCTCATCTCCTGGAGCGATATAGGCAGGAACGGAAAACGTTTTGTCGCAGATGGGCCAACGAAGGCACAAATCCCTGCCGTCCTCCGGCGAGAGGCGATGCAACCAATCTTGCTTATAAAAGTCCTGACTGGCTCGGCTCCAACCGCGAACGTGATGTGTCGCCGCATTTAAGGTGGTTTCCGATTGTTTCTTTCTTTCAAATTGCTTTCGACATTCCGATGGCTACCAGTGTCCCATTGGGGTATGGACACAATTTTGCACCAGCCGAATACATTGATGCCTGGATAGAAGTCACTCAACCCAAAAACTGGAGCGCTTCCGACACCACAAAAGTCAAGACTCATTTCATCGACTTCAATCCCCAGCCGATGTGAGCCATCAGGAAAGGCCTAACCTACTCAGGATTCATTCCCCACAACATTAGAATTGCTACGTGATTTTTTAGGGAGGGAAAATAATCCCCCTTGCCGATGGCTGGGAATATTGCATAGCCATAAGCATATTGAACGTGTCGGCGACACCCGCACTTTCAAACATTTTTCTCGTATCAGAGTATTGATCTGCCCTAGCAGAGGTTGATACAAATGATATTAGCAGGGTTAGCAACGTAGTTTGTTCAACGACAATTATAATTCCTGGTTACCCCAAATTATGAGGGCAATATACTTGGAGGAGAACAGTATTTATGTTGCGCAATTAATTGTGTTGTGTTTTTTCTTCTCTGTTTGCTTTTCATTGCTTTGGCGTATTGTGTACAGGCGGTCCGGATGATCATAGCCAGACAGCATAACATCCCTTTCGTAACGCATTCCGATTTTATCTACTACTCGAATGGATGCCGTGTTTTCCGGATCAATCAGGGCTATCAATCGAGGTAAATAAAGCGTATGGAAGGCATAATCCCTAACGGCCACAGCCGCTTCAGTAGCGTAACCGCGATACCAGAAGCTGCGTGCAAGACGAAATCCAATCTCAATTTCAGGTTGACCATCAATATCTGGGAATTGGGTTAATCCACAATATCCCATTGCTCCCTTTGCGCTTTTCTCGACCATGGCCCAGTGTCCAAAGCCTAAACATGAGTAATTGCCGATACAAGCCTTAATCCATCCCCTGACGCCTTCTGGGAACTCCACTCCACCACTGAACAACATGACTTCCGGATCACACAAGACCCGACACATTGCCTCAACGTCTGACATGTCAAATGGGCGGAGAATCAGTCGTTCTGTCTGAGTGATGATTTTTGTTCTCATGGATAACGGCCAGCATCACAGAAAAAGCGAAGATCGGGGAGGAATGACCGTAGCTTTGCTCTTTTCGTGTGTATACGATTGCTATACATTTTACTCAATGAATGCACCCATGCTAAGGCGTTCTTCAGTCGCAAATCCCAGCGCCTTATAGAATGCAGCTACTTTTGTGTTTGTGGTACGTATTTGCAAGTTTACTTTTATACAACCTCTTCCTCTTAATGATTGCATGGCATATTTCACAAGTTCTGCACCCGTGCCATTACGGCGATGTTGCTTTAATACCGCAACTGCATACAGCCACCCACGATGTCCATCATAACCAGCCATACAGGCGCCAACTAATTTACCGTCATTTTCTGCAATAAAAATTAGGTCATCTACTGCAAGCTTTGCTTTGATAACGATCGATGGTTCATTATGTGGAGGGTCATCAGAAAAAACAGTATTCCAGAGATCAATTAAAGAGCTTTGATCCTTTTCCTGATATTTACGTATGTTCATAACTTCCTCAAGATGCATGACAAGTTGTTGTCTAGAAACTGAATATTATTCAATCGGAGAGTTGGTGAGCTGGCTACTCCTAGCAAATCAACCGTTTTCTAACTGGATATCACGCACCATCCGATTGATATCGGGTTACCTGATATCACCCACTTTAGTACCTTACTCCTGAAACCCTGTCACAAAAAACAAGAAAATAATTTTAAGTTCATTCTGTTAAATCAACAGGTTGTTTAGGCTGAAGGCTATTAGGGGAGATTTCTCTCTGTCTTTTGCTTTTC
>DAOVUU010000085.1 GCA_030632405.1 Desulfobulbaceae bacterium
AAAGTACCAGGAAGCTGTAGATGATGTTTATGACCGCTACAGCAACCAGGCCCGCTTGATCTCGGAGCGTTACGACGGGATCATTGAGAGAATGAAAAAAGGTGATGATCTGCCTCCTGGTGTTGTGAAAATGGTGAAAGTTTACGTGGCCACCAAGCGGAAGCTCTCTGTGGGTGATAAAATGGCTGGCCGCCATGGAAACAAAGGTGTTGTCTCCAGGTTATTGCCCGAGGAAGATATGCCGTTTTTTGTTGACGGAACTTCCGTTGATATCGTTCTTAACCCCCTTGGAGTACCCTCCCGTATGAATGTCGGCCAGGTGCTTGAGGTTCATTTGGGGTTTGCCGCTAAAAAACTGGGGGAACAACTTGAAGAACTTGCTCGCATCCAGGCTGTTGAGCAAATTAAAGAGAAACTTCAGTCTGTTTATGCCAAAGAGGAGTATGATTCGATAATTGGTGGCAAGGACGACAGTGAACTTATTGAATGGGCGAGGTTTCATCGTCATGGTCTGCATATGGCAACCCCGGTTTTCGACAGTGCACCTGAAGCGGATATTCGCCGGCTTCTCGTTGAGGCGGGTGTCGATGAAGTTGGTCAGAGTCAGCTGTATGACGGTTATACCGGAGAGCCATTTGCGAATAAGGTGACGGTCGGAGTGATGTATATGCTGAAGCTTCACCATCTTGTTGATAACAAGATACATGCAAGATCGACAGGTCCTTATTCTCTCGTAACCCAGCAACCACTCGGTGGAAAGGCTCAATTTGGTGGACAGCGACTCGGAGAAATGGAGGTATGGGCGATGGAAGCATACGGTGCGGCCTATACACTCAAGGAGTTTCTCACTGCAAAATCCGATGATGTTGAAGGCCGTACAACTATGTATGAACGCATAGTTAAAGGGAATAATTTTCTGACAACGGGCCTCCCTGAATCGTTTAACGTACTTGTTAAAGAACTCCAGGCACTTTGTCTGAATATGGAACTTATAGAAGAATGATGGCATTGTAAAAAGTTCGATCTACTGTGTTGTAGGTTTACCACAGATACTCGGTATACCACGTGTATGTCCGAGTCCCTGTCGCAAATACTACGCCTCGAAGTCCAAGCTTATCTGTAGATCAAACATTTTACCTAGTCATCCGAAAATCTGATTTAGACTTGTTATGAGTCTGTCGAGAATGATGGTGTTGAAATTATGATTGCTCCGGAACCGGTGAAGTATACTCGGTGCTGTAGAAATCCTGTAATATAAGGGAGAGGTGATTTCGTGGAAGAGTTGTTCAATTTTTTTCAAAAACCGAAAGCCCCGGTAAATTTCAAAAAGGTTAAAATATCCCTTGCTTCCCCTGAGAAAATCTTGGAATGGACGCATGGTGAAGTAAAAAAACCTGAGACCATTAACTACAGGACGTTCAAGCCTGAAAGAGATGGGTTGTTCTGTGCTAAAATATTTGGTCCTGTGAAGGATTTTGAGTGTAATTGCGGCAAATATAAGCGCATGAAGCACCGTGGAGTGGTCTGCGAGAAATGTGGAGTTGAAGTTATCCAGTCTAAGGTTCGTCGTGAGAGACTGGGGCATATCAAGCTTGCTGCACCTGTTGCCCATATCTGGTTTCTGAAAAGTCTTCCGAGTAAAATTGGGGCTGTTCTCGATATGACTTTGAAACAGCTCGAAAAGATTCTTTATTTTGAACAATATGCGGTGGTTGAGTCTGAAACTGAGGAATTACTGCCGGGAACTCTTTTAACCGAAGAGAAATATCGACAGGCCAAAACCGATTTCCCGGGCCAGTTTAAAGTAGGGATAGGCGCCGAGGCGATCAGAACTCTCCTGGCATCAAAAGATCTTGTACAGCTCTCCCGGCAGTTACGGGAAGAAATGGTGAGTACCAATTCGAAGACCAAGCGGCAGAAACTTGGGAAACGACTTTTTGTTATTGAGGCCTTCAGGGATTCCGGAAATCAGCCTGAATGGATGATTCTTACGACCATTCCTGTGCTGCCGCCTGACCTTCGTCCCCTTGTCCCTCTGGAGGGAGGCCGTTTTGCTACTTCTGATCTGAATGATCTTTACAGGAGGGTGATTAACCGAAACAACAGACTCAAAAGACTGCTGGAACTTGATGCTCCTGATATCATTATTCGAAATGAGAAGAGAATGTTGCAGGAGGCAGTCGATGTACTGTTCGATAACGGCAGACGCGGTAGAGTGATCACCGGGGGTAATAAGCGTCCCCTGAAGTCATTATCTGACATGCTGAAGGGGAAACAGGGACGTTTCAGGCAGAACCTTCTTGGAAAGCGGGTGGATTATTCCGGTCGTTCTGTTATCGTTGTCGGCCCACACCTTCGTCTCCATCAATGCGGTATCCCCAAGAAGATGGCTCTGGAGCTTTTCAAGCCCTTTATATATAACAAACTTGAAAGAAAAGGGTATGTTACCACCATAAAAAGTGGACGTAAAATGGTGGAAAAAGGCGTCAAGGAGGTATGGGACGTTCTCGATGAGGTTGTCACGGAATACCCGGTTATCCTGAATCGTGCGCCTACTCTGCATAGACTTGGTATGCAGGCTTTTGAGGCTGTACTTATTGAGGGAAAAGCCATTCAACTGCACCCGCTGGTCTGCATGGCCTTTAATGCAGATTTTGATGGTGATCAGATGGCAGTACATGTGCCTCTTTCAGTGGAGGCGCAGGTTGAAGCCAGAGTCCTGATGATGTCCACCAATAATATTCTTTCTCCTGCCAATGGCGAACCGGTGATCATCCCATCCCAGGATATTGTACTTGGTCTCTATTATATGACCCGGGATCGGATCAATGCTGCCGGCGAGGGGAAAGTCTTTTCCTCTGATGAGGAGGCTATTATTGCTTATGATTACGGGGTGGTACACCTGCAGGCTAAAGTTAAAGTCAGAAGAAATGGTGAATTGATTGAAACAACTATTGGCCGATTACTTCTTGGCCAGCTGTTGCCGGATTCTGTCAGATTTGAAGAAGTGAATAAAGTTATGACTAAGAAGGCTCTCGCGGCGCTTATTGATTATACCTATAGAAATGCCGGCACCAAAGATACAGTTATTCTTGCCGATCGTCTAAAAGACATCGGTTATGAATATGCGACCAGGGCTGGGATCTCCATATGCATTAATGACATGAAAATCCCCCTCAACAAGGAGGAGTTTGTAGAGAATGCGGAAAGGGATGTTTTGGATGTTGAGCAACAGTATACCGACGGCCTTATAACTTCGGGTGAGAAATATAATAAGGTGGTTGATATCTGGTCCAAGGTGACGGATGATGTTGCCAATGCCATGATGGATGAAATTAAGGTAGACTATTTTCATGATAAAAAGGGCAAAGTTGTTGAGGGTCCAAGTTTCAATTCGATCTTCATTATGGCGGATTCCGGTGCACGTGGCTCCAGAGATCAGATTCGCCAGCTTGCCGGCATGCGTGGACTTATGGCTAAGCCGTCAGGGGCGATTATTGAAACCCCGATTAAGGCTAATTTCAGAGAAGGCCTTGATGTGCTTGAATATTTTATCTCTACCCATGGGGCACGTAAAGGGCTGGCTGATACAGCGTTAAAGACAGCGAACTCAGGATATTTGACAAGAAGACTCGTAGATGTAGCACAGGAATCGACAATTGTTGAAAGAGATTGCCATACCCTCGACGGAATTATTGCAGAACCGTTGATGGATGGTGGAGAAATTATTGTTCCGTTAGGTGACAGGATTCTCGGAAGGGTCACCCTTGATGATGTGGTAGACCCTTTTAATGATACGGTTATTATCCCTGCAGGGGAAGAGATCACCGAGGAGAAAGTGACTCAGATTATGGATACCGGTATTGATAAGGTGGCCATACGATCAGTTCTCAGCTGCAGGTCAAAGCGGGGGGTATGTGCTGCCTGTTATGGTCGCGATCTTGGGCGTGGACATATGGTTAATATCGGCGAGGCTATCGGTGTAATTGCTGCCCAGTCCATTGGAGAACCAGGGACCCAGCTCACCATGCGTACTTTTCATGTGGGTGGTACGGCAAGTAGATCTGTCGAACAGGCCGAATTACAGACGCATATCGGTGGAGAGGTTGCCTTTTTTAACCTGCATTCTGTAGAGAATGCTGTGGGTACTCACATTGTTATGAACCGAAATGCTGAGATAGGCATCAAAGATGAACTCGGACGGGAGAGAGAGCGATTTAAGGTTAATTATGGGGCTCAGCTACTGGTAAAAGAAGGTGACTCTGTTGCCAGAGACACCATCCTGGCCGATTGGGATGCGTATACAATTCCAATTGTTACAGAGATTGGTGGTATTATAAAATATGGTGACATCATTGAAGGTGTAACCATGCAGGAAAAAGTTGACTCCGTAACCGGCAGGTCATCCATGGCAATAACCCATTCTACCGGTTCGACACAGCTCAACCCGCGCATTAGTGTCAAAAATGAGCGCGGAAAAACGATGAAGCTTCCAGGTTCAGAGGCGTTCGCCCGGTACAGTTTGCCTGTAGGCTCCATTCTGTCTGTGGGTGAGGGTGATACTATTAAACCCGGCACCATTGTTGGTAAAATCCCAAGGGAAACCACAAAAACAAAGGATATTACAGGAGGTCTCCCGCGGGTGGCAGAGCTGTTTGAGGTGAGAAAACCGAAAGATCCTGCAATTATTTCAGAAGTTGATGGCAAGGTGAGTTTTGGTAAAGAACTCAAAGGAAAGAGAAGGGTTGTTGTTACTCCTGAATATGGCGAGCCGCAGGAATACCTCGTTCCTAAATCCAAACATATCATAGTCCATGAGGGCGATTATGTTCAGGCTGGTGAGCCGCTGATGGAGGGAACTGTAGTTCCCAACGACATTCTTGCAGTCCTTGGAGTCAAAGAGCTTGCAAAGTTTTTAGTCAACGAAATTCAGGAAGTGTATCGACTTCAGGGTGTAAAAATAAACGACAAGCATATTGAAGTCATTGTTCGCCAGATGCTTAAGCGCGTTATGATTACTTCGGTGGGAGACTCCACCTTTATGATTGGCCAGCAGGTTGAGTGGTGGATGTTTGAGGAGGAGCGTGATCGTCTTATCGCGGAAGGGAAACAACCGGGGGCAGCCGAACCTTTATTATTAGGCGTTACCAAAGCGTCACTTTCAACAGAGAGTTTTATCTCTGCCGCCTCTTTCCAGGAAACCACCAAGGTATTAACCAATGCTGCCATGGCCGGAAAGGTTGATAACCTCGCGGGATTGAAGGAAAATGTGATAATGGGACGACTCATTTCGGCCGGAACAGGGCTTGGCAGAGATCAATAATTATCTTATTGATATGCAGCCTGTTCTTTTTGCTTGACACTGTGTCGGCGTTAGGTTAAAAATGATCCTTTTCGTGTGCGCAAAAGGTGATCAGTTCCGCGACTGAATGTCAGGAATTCATTAATAGTATTTGTTAAACAGGAGCAGTTAAAGTAATGCCGACAATTAACCAGCTAGTAAGGTTTGGGAGAAAAAAGTCTGTTAAAAAGACAAACACTCCTGCTTTGAAAGGATCACCTCAGAAAAGAGGTGTGTGTGTCAGGGTATATACAACGACCCCGAAAAAACCTAACTCCGCGCTACGTAAAGTAGCCAGGGTCAGGCTTACAAACGGAATTGAAGTTACCTCCTATATACCAGGCATCGGTCATAATCTCCAGGAGCACTCTGTGGTTATGATTCGTGGTGGACGTGTAAAGGATTTACCTGGTGTTCGTTATCATGTGATTAGAGGTACTTTGGATACATTGGGTGTTTCCGATAGACGTCAGGGTCGTTCTAAATATGGTGCTAAGCGACCATCCTAACGGGTGAGTCTTAGATTGAGAGAGGTTTTGTAAATGTCCCGAAGAAGAACTGTTGAGAAACGATCCACTGATCCCGATCCTAAGTATAACAGCATACTGGTGAGTAAGTTCACCAATGGTCTTATGGAGAGGGGAAAGAAAACCCTTGCCCAGAGGATATTCTATGGTGCGATGGATATCGTTGCGGAACGAGTCAAAGATGAGGATCCGTTGACTGTGTTCGAAGAGGCGATGGGGAATGTCCGCCCACGTGTTGAGGTTAAGTCGCGCCGTGTAGGTGGTGCTACATACCAGGTACCGATGGAAGTTCGACAGACACGGAGAAATGCTCTTGCGATTCGCTGGATAATTGATTTTTCCAAGTCAAAATCTGGTAAATCCATGTCGGAAAAACTTGCAGCAGAACTGGTTGATGCATACAATAATCGTGGTGGTTCGGTAAAGAAGAAAGATGATACTCACCGTATGGCTGAGGCAAATAAGGCCTTTGCCCATTACCGCTGGTAGAAGGTTTCGGTGGGAGTCGCGTCTGTCGGAAAAAGGGCTGGCATGTTAAGGTTGCTCAAGAAGTGAGGTAGTCGATGTCTGCCCCAGATGACTTGTCGGATGTGCGTAATATTGGCATAATGGCCCATATTGACGCAGGAAAAACGACTACAACTGAGCGAATTCTTTACTATACAGGTCGATCTTACAAGCTCGGCGAGGTTCATGAAGGCACTGCTGTCATGGACTGGATGGAACAGGAACAGGAGAGGGGCATTACGATTACCTCTGCAGCAACAACCTGTTACTGGAAAGATAAAAAAATTAACATTATAGATACTCCCGGACACGTTGATTTCACTGTTGAGGTCGAAAGGTCCCTGAGGGTACTTGATGGAGTAGTAGCTGTTTTCTGTGCTGTTGGTGGTGTAGAGCCACAGTCGGAGACGGTTTGGCGACAGGCAGATAAGTATGCGATTCCGCGAATTGCCTTCGTCAACAAGATGGATCGCGTCGGTGCTGACTACAGCAGGTGCGTGTCCATGATTAACGACAGGCTGGGGGCAAATCCTGTGCCCATACAGATTCCCGTCGGTAAAGAGGCTGACTTCGCTGGGGTTATTGATCTCATCGAGGGAAACATGCTCATGTTTGGTGAGCAGTCTCTGGGACAGGAAATAGAAGTGCTGGAAATTCCTGCCGAACACAAAGAAACATTCACGGCCGCACGGATGATACTCCTCGAGAAGTTGGCCGACTTCGATGAGGGGATCATGGAAAAATACTTAGATGATACAACAGTATCTGCGCCTGAGATATATAGTGCTCTTAGAAGAGCAACTATTGCACTTGATATAGTACCGGTACTATGCGGGAGTGCTTTTAAGAATAAAGGGGTGCAGCCTTTACTCGATAGTATTCTTCGGTATCTGCCATCGCCCCTTGATGTTAAGAGTGTTGTCGGAGAAGGTAAAGACGGACAGAGTATCAGCAGGAAAACAGATCCTCGTGAGAAATTTTCGGGGCTGGTGTTCAAGCTGATGAGTGATTCATTTGTAGAGAATCTTGCTTTTGTGCGGATCTATTCAGGAAAGATATCGGTTGGTGATAAAATTTTTAATCCTGTGAAGAAAAAACAGGAAAAAATCTCCAAGATCCTGAAACTTCACGCCAATAAGCGTGAGGAAGTAAGAGAGCTTGCAGCTGGTGATATTGGTGCGGTTGTCGGTCTCAAGTTTACTACGACCGGTGACACGCTCTGTGGGAAGGGCGATTATATAATCCTTGAGAGTATGGATTTCCCCGACCCGGTAATAGGTGTTGCAATAGAGCCTAAGAGTAAAGCGGAAGAAAAGAAACTTTTTGAAACGTTGGGTAAAATAGCATTGGAAGACCCCTCGTTTACGATTTCGACCAATGGAGACACCGGGCAGACAATCATTTCAGGTATGGGGGAACTTCATCTGGAGATAATTGTTCACCGTCTGGTGCATGAGTTTAAAGTTTCAGCGAATGTAGGCACACCTCAGGTCGCGTATAAAGAGACTATTGGTCGGGTTCAAAAGGGTGAGGGGAAGTTTGACCAGCTTACCGGAGCCAAAGGTCAGTACGGCCATGTGGTTATAGAAATCGAACCAACAGCGCGTGGATCCGGTTTTGAGTTTGTCAATAGAGTCGATGAAGACATGGTTCCCGGGGAATATCTTGCTTCCATTGAAAAAGGTATCTCCGATACAATTGATTCAGGGCCACTGATTGGTTACCCGCTTACAGACCTCCGGGTCAGCTTGGTAGGGGGATCTTATCATGAAGATGACTCTACGGAAATGGCCTTCGGGATTTCGGCTTCCATGGCAATAAGAAGGGTATCTGCCGAGGCGGAACCGACGTTGCTGGAACCGGTAATGAATCTTGAGGTTGTTACACCTGAGAATTATGTCGGGGACGTAATCTCTGATCTGAATAGTAAAAGAGGAAAAATTGTCGGTGTTGAAGCGGAGAGCGATCTGCAGGTTCTTA
>DAOVUU010000006.1 GCA_030632405.1 Desulfobulbaceae bacterium
AATAGCGTGAGCCAGCATAGTCTTACCGGTCCCCGGTTCACCCTTTAGCAACAGAGGCATCTCAAGAGCCATAGATATATTCACAATTTTAGCCAGCTCCTGATCAAGGACATATTTTACTGCACCGCTAAATTGATTTAGCTCCATTTTATTTCCTTCTTTTTCACAAATTTCATCAGTTCTGAAACAAATTTTACGTCCTCTTACCTACAAGCAGTGTCAACAGTTCCATCTCGAAAACTTACTTTAAGAACGTTCATACATAAGTACAAGAATCTGAAGTCTCCATAATATATGGCGTAATGCCAATACTCTTCAAAAATTCTCGTACTTCCTCCAACTATTATTGATAAACAGTTTTCCGGTGATACTTTGCCAGAACATATCACAACGAAATCCTCCTAACCCTCTTAAAATTAAATATTTATTGGACAAAGATAAAATTTTTTTCACAATTTCCATTATGACAGGAACATCCCGTATTTTTTACCCCCCTGCATAACGATTGACTTTTAATTTTCCTGATTGTAGATTCTTCGGATTAAGTGAATGGCTCCTCAGTATGAAGTAATTACGTCGCCGACAAGACACTTTGGATAAATAAATATTTCAACTGGTTACACTTTTCATCGGGAGTAGACTTTATTCATTCTACAAACCCACAATTGGATACTGCTGAACCAAGCAAAGGCAAATTTTTCAACAGTATGAATTTGGATATAAACAGAGGAATAATACCAATGCCAGAAAGTACTATTAAAATCAGAGGAAAGAAGAAAAATTCCTTTCTTGACAAAGTCAAAGAGATTCTTCCTGATGAAGGCAACCTGAGCCTGTGTCTCACCTGTGGCGCCTGTGCTTCAGGCTGTCCGGCAACAGGACTTGAGGATATGGATCCCCGTAAATTTCTACGCCAGTGTGCCATGGGATTGGACGAAGAAGCAGTCAAATCACCCTGGGTATGGATGTGTACCATGTGCCAGCGATGCATATACGTCTGCCCCATGAAAATTGACATCCCGCAGCTTATTTTCAATGCCCGGGCGGAATGGCCCCGTGAAGACCGTCCTAAAGGTATTAGAGACTCCTGTGATATGGCACTGAGAAATGATTCCAACAGTGCTATGGGAACTGCACCCGATGATTTTATCTTTGTTGTTGAGGATGTGCTTGAAGAGTACAGAGAATCCCAACCTGAATTCAAAGATATGGTTACTCCCATAGACAAACCGGAGGCCTTCTTTTTTATCAATCAGAACTCCCGTGAACCAGTCACCGAACCGGACGAAATGGTCCCTCTCTGGAAGATACTTCACCTGGCAGGAGTTGACTGGACCTACGGCAGTAAAGGTTGGGCTGCGGAAAACTACTGCCTTTTCCTTGCAGATGACGAATGCTGGGAAAAAGTGACACGGGTCTCGGCTAAACAGGCTGATGAACTTGGCTGTAAGGTTTTTCTCAATACCGAATGAGGACACATCACATACTCAGTCCGGGCCGGACTGAAAAAATTCGAAATTGAACACAAGTTTGAAGTTGCATCTATCTACACTTACTATGCAAAGTGGATCCGTGAGGGCAGGTTGAAGGTAAGTTCCGAATGGAACAAAGATCGTAAAATAAAATTCACAATCCAGGATCCATGCCAGATAGTTCGAAAAGGCGAAGGTGACGTGGTAGCTGACGATCTCAGGTTCGTCATCCAGTCTGTTGTTGGCAAGGAAAACGTCATTGAAATGACACCAAATAAGTCAAACAACTATTGCTGTGGCGGCGGTGGAGGATTCCTCCAATCCGGTTTTCCCGAGGAACGCAGGGAATACGGAAAAATCAAGTTTGATCAGATAATGGCCACCGGAGCTGATTACTGCATCACCGGCTGCCACAACTGCCATGCCCAGGTACATGACATCGGGCATCATTTTGAGGGTACATATGGTACGGTGCATGTGTGGACACTCATCTGTCTGTCACTGGGAATCCTCGGTCCCAATGAAAGAGCCTATCTTGGCGATGATTTGAAAGATGTAGACGTTTTTCACCCTGAAACATCCATGTTCTAGAAATGTATAACATATCCAGGGGAAAACTTTTAACTGGCATGTTCTGATTTGGAGGGACAAAAGCGTATGAATTTTCAAAAAAAACTAGCTGCAAATGATTTTGTTTTACTGGCCGAAATGCACACCCCGAAGGGAATCAATATCTCCAGACTTGTCAATGATGCCCGAAGGATTAAAGGGCGGGTTGATGCTGTAGTGGTCCCCGATATGGACAATGGCATAATGCGAATGAGTGCACTTGCCGGATGTGTCCTGATGAAACAGGACGGACTGGAGACTATCATGCACATGTATTGCAGAGATAGGAACCGAATGGCACTCCAGGGGGACGCCCTCGCCGCTCATGTTCTTGGCTGTCATAATATTATCGTCGCCAACAGTGCAGATATGAGCCAAAGTGACCACAGTGATGCCAAACCAATTGACGATCTCGACGAGACCCAACTCATAACAACTCTTAAATCACTTGAAAAAGGGAAAGATATGAGTGGATTTGAGCTTGACGGGAGCCCTGATTTTACGATCGGATGCACCATTCCCGGTTTTGCAGATGCAGACTCAGCAGACAAAGAACTGGCCACAGCAAGAAAGAAAATTGATGCCGGTGCCAGTTTTGTGATTACTCCATCGGTCTTTGACATTGAAGACAGTTCAGACTTTCTTGGCAAAGCATCTGAACTTGGAGTCCCCATCATTTCTACCGTCTTTCTTATTAAATCTCTGGCAATAGCACAGTATATCAAGAACAGTGAACCAGAGGCAAATATTTCCGAAGACCTTATCCGTCGTATTCGTAAATCTTCAGACAGGGAACAGGAGGGCATCCAGATTGCCGGGGAAACTATTGCAGCCTTAAAAGACAGAACTCAAGGTGTCCTCATTCAAACATTAGGATGGGAACATAAGATTCCCGAAATTCTTGATGCAGCGGGACTCTGATTTACCGATAACTCTTTTGTCTAGACACTCTCTAAAGATTAATCGATTTTTTCGTTTAACCCTGCTCAATCAGTGACAGGAAAAGGTAACAATGCAGAATACAAATAGACCCCAAACTAATAATGACAAGGTTCTTGTCGTCGGTGGAGGCCTTGGTGGAATAAGGACGGCACTCGATCTGGCTGAGGCTGAAAAAAATGTTGTTCTCGTTGACAATGATTACACAATCGGCGGGTTAATGACCCAGCTCGACAGAACTTTTCCAACCAATAACTGTGACCTCTGTACCCTTGCCCCTCACCTTTCAGAGAGTGGTCGCCAGGAATATATTGAATTGATGTCCATGACCAGTGTGCGGAGCATTACCGGTGAAAAGGGCAATTTCACTGTTTCTGTCAGAACAGAACCACGATATATAAACGAAGACAAATGTACCGCCTGTGGCGCCTGTCATGAACAGTTCCCTGAATGTGTACGATTCACACCCGGACTTGACCACAGGGCACCTACGTGCATGCGTTACCCTCAGGCTATTCCCCAGGCTTATTCAATCGACCTTGATAAATGCGAGGATATCGAAGCGTTAGTCAATTGCTGCCCTGCCGGAGCGATTAACCCTGATGATATGGCTATAAATCGCGAGATCAAATGTGTTTCAGTTGTTCTCTCCCCGGGAGCCGATTTGTTTGACCCAAGCAAACTTGACTACCTTGGATATTCTACTCTTCCGGATGTGGTCACCAGCCTTGAATATGAGCGCATTCTTTCAGCCTCCGGCCCGACCAATGGAAAGCTCCTGCGGCCATCAAACGGCACACAGCCTAAAAAAGTTGCATGGATTCAATGCATTGGCTCCAGAGGTATACAGAAGGGAGCTGGTTCTTACTGTTCCAATGCCTGCTGCATGTTCGCTTTAAAGGAGGCGATTGTCACCAAGGAGCGTTTCCAGGAGGATATAGAAACTACAATTTTCTATATGGATATGAGAACCTTTGGCAAGGACTATGAGCTCTACCTCGAAAGAGCTAAGGATGATTACGGTGTCCGGTTTCTACGAAGTCGTCCCCACTCCATACTGCAGCAGCTGGGATCTGACGCACTGACGATCACCTACACAAAAGACGACAGTACTGAACAGCATATTGAAGATTTTGACATGATAGTGCTCTCAACCGGCTTTAAAACCTCTGAGCAGAGTCGACAGCTCGCTCTAAACGCCGGGATTGAACTCAATGACAGTCATTTTCCAGTAACCGACGGTTTTAACCCTGTAGCAACCACAAAACCAGGTATCTATGTAGCGGGCACCTTCGAAAGCCCTAAAGATATCCCGGACACGATGGTCCAGGCCAGTGCTGCCGCCTGTATGGCCGGCAGTGATTTACCTGCCGGTAAAAAAACAGCCCGAAAAGAAAACAATATCACCACGGAAAGAGATGTCAGTGGTGAAGAACTAAAAGTGGGCGTGTTCATCTGTGACTGTGGAGATAATATTGGCGGAGTTATAGACGTCGATACACTGGCCAAACGCATACAGGACCTTGACAATGTTGCCATCGCAATATCTGAAGGCCATGGCTGCAGCCGTGTTTCGATGGAACATATTCGTAAGACTATAGAGGAAGAGAACCTTAACAGAGTGGTTATCGGGGCCTGTTCACCACGTACTCACCTGAGCAAATTCCAGGAGCTCATCCGAAAGGCCGGACTCAACAAATATCTTGTTGAAATTGCAAATATCAGGGATCAGGCTACGTGGGTTCATTCGAACCAGCCTGAAAATGCGACCAGTAAAGCATATGATCTTATTAAAATGGCTATCGCATCCGTAACCAAAGCACAACCGCTGGTTGATCAGAGCCTGCCCATTAACAAGAATATCCTTGTTGTTGGTGGCGGTATCAGCGGAATGACATCTGCTTTAAGACTTGCCGATCAAGGCTTCCAGGTTTACCTGGCCGAGAAATCTGATACCCTCGGGGGTGTTGCAAAAAACATATTCAAAACGCTGGAGGGTGACAACGTCCAGACGTTCATTGCTGACCTGACCAATAAAGTGGAAAATCACGAATATATTCAGGTTATTACCAGGGCAATTATTGTAGATCACTCCGGTATGCCTGGAATGTTTAAAACCGGCATGCAGGTTGGCCCGCAAATGTTCTACAGACAAATAGAGCATGGCGTCACAGTTCTGGCAACAGGTGCAATCCCTAATCCGACAAAGGAGTATGCACTCGAATCCTGTAATGCGGTCATGACTCAGCTGGAAACCCAGAAAGTCGTGAACCAGACTCCGGATATTGTCAAAAAATGGGATAACGTAGTCATGATCCAATGTGTCGGTTCAAGAATCCCTGACAATCCCAACTGTTCCAGAATATGCTGCCAGACGGCGATTAAAAACTCACTTGCCATCCTTGAGATTAACCCTGACGCCCGTATCTTTGTTCTCTACCGAGATATGAGGACTTACGGTTTCCAGGAAGAGTATTACCAGAAGGCACGGGAGAAAGGCGTTATTTTCGTTCGATACAGTAAAGACAGTCCACCGTCAGTCAATCCGGCAGGCAACCAGGTTGAGGTAACTTTCACCGATGTAATTCTTGGTCAAAAAGTGACTGTTACAGCCGATAACCTCTGTCTGAGTACAGGACTTGTTGCAGACAATGACTCTTCAGAGGAACTCGCAATGATCTTCAAACTGCCGCGTACTGCAGACGGGTACTTTCTTGAAGATCATGTCAAGCTGAGACCTGTAGACATGCCTGTTCCCGGATTCTTTGTTGCCGGTACAGCTCATTCACCAAAACTTATAAAAGAATCCATATCACAAGCCAACGCCGTTGCGGCCAGGGCGCAAACTATGCTCGCCAGGGATTCAATCAACCTCGGAGCTGCTGCTGCCAGGGTGGACAGTAAACTCTGCGCCTCATGTCTCATCTGTGTAAGGGCATGCCCGTTTGATGTTCCATTTATCAACGCCGACGGCTATTCAGAAATTGATCCTGCCAAGTGTCACGGTTGTGGAATGTGTGTGTCTGAATGTCCTGCAAAAGCAATACAGCTTATGCAGTTTGAAGATGATAAGATTCTCGCTCAATTGGAAGAAATTTTTGATAAGGTAAATGCATAATGAAAAAATTTGAACCGGTAATTGTAGCCTTTTGCTGCCACTACTGTGCATACACAGCTGCGGACATGGCCGGAAGCCAACGGCTTCCATATCCTGCTAATGTCAAAATCATCCGAGTCCCATGCTCTGGTAAAGTAGATGCACTGCATATTATCAAAGCATTTGAAAATGGAGCAGATGGTGTTTACGTCGCTGGATGCCTTGAGGGAGACTGCCACTTTAAAAATGGTAATGAAAAGGCAGCTCGCAGGATTGATTATGTCAAAAAATACCTGGAAGAGATCGGTATTGAAAGTGAAAGACTTACAATGGTAACGATGTCTGCCGGAATGGGGTACCGTTTTGCCCAGACCGCAACAGAGATAACCGAAAAAATCCGTAAGCTCGGTCCCAGTCCGATTAAAACCGCGATAACTCAATAAACAGGAAACACCTGATGGTAAAAATATGAAAGGAGAATAAAACCCAATGATTACTGCTGAACGAAAACCCTTAGAAGAACTCATTGACTATGTCAAACCATTTAAGCGTATTCTCCTGCTCGGTTGTAACGAGTGCGTGACAGTCTGTGCTGCTGGTGGACGAAAAGAGGTGGGACTTCTCGCCTCCGGCCTGCAGATGGCCCTGTTGAAAAGTGGCAGCAATATAGAAATCAAACAACATACACTGGAACGGCAGTGTGATCCGGAATACGTCGAAGAACTCGTTCCCATGATCGATGGTTCCGAGGCTATCTTGTCCATGGCCTGCGGTTGTGGCGTGCAGCAGCTTGCAACACGATTTAAGGACAAACCTGTTTTTCCGGCACTTAACACCCAATTCATGGGTGCCTCGGAACGTCAGGGAGTCTGGGCTGAGAGATGTCAGGGTTGTGGCGACTGTGTACTTGGTATAACCGGGGGAATCTGTCCGATTGCGCGTTGTGCAAAACAGTTGATGAACGGTCCCTGTGGCGGTTCGACAGGCGGAAAATGTGAAGTAAGCGAAGATGTAGATTGTGTCTGGCAATTGATATGGGACCGGCTCAAGTCCCTCGGCCAGGAAGATCGTTATGTAGATATCATGCCTGCAAAAGATTGGAGATCCGGCGGTGGCAGCGGTCCAAGAAAGATTATCAGAGAGGATTTGGCAGAATGAAAACTGAAAGCAAATTAGAGAAAATATTAGCAGCCGGCCATCTGGCAGTCACCTCCGAATGTGGTCCTCCACGTGGGGCTCTTCCTGATCAAGTAAGAGAAAAAGCAGCTTACCTGAAAGGAGTAGTAGACGCAATAAACGTGACTGACAATCAGACAGCTATGGTACGTATGTCCAGTCTTGCCGCCTCCACCATAATCAAACAGGAAGGTTTAAACCCGGTTCTGCAGGTCGTATCCCGTGACCGCAACAGGCTGGCAATACAGGCTGACATTATCGGTGCATATGCCCTGGGCATTGATACCATGCTCTGCTTATCCGGTGATCATACCAAGTTTGGAGATCATCCCATGGCAATGAACGTCCATGATATTGATTCTATGCAGATGATACAGATGGTCCGGGACATGCGTGACAAAGAGATATTTCAAGGCGGAGCCAAGTTAAAAGGTGCACCGAAAATGTTTATCGGTGCCGCAGCGAATCCATTCGCCGACCCCTTTGAACTGCGAGTCCTTCGTCTTGAAAAGAAAATTAATGCAGGTGTTGATTTTATCCAGACCCAATGTATTTTTAACGTTGAAAAATTTGAGAGATGGATGGAAGGAGTTCGAGCCCGTGGATTGCATAAAAAATGTTACATCCTGGCAGGTGTAACTCCCTGCAAATCTCTTGGCGCAGCCCGCTATATGTCTAACAGAGTTCCGGGAATGGATGTACCCAAAGACATAATCGAACGTATGAGTTCCGTTCCAAAAGAAAAACAGGCCGACGAAGGTGTTGATATCTGTATTGAAACTATTAAACGATTGAAAAAGGTTGAAGGAGTTGCGGGGTTTCATATAATGGCGATTGAATGGGAAGAAAAAGTAGAAGAAATTTGTGAAAGAGCAGGACTTCTTCCCCGCCCTCAGATATAAAAAGATTCGAATTTTAATCCAATAACGATTGATGGAGGAACGTAGAACATGAGCAACGATCAACTTATTCTTGTCGTAGATGATGATACAGATCTCGTGGAAATGGTCTCTATGAAGCTTGAAAGTGAAAATTTTCGTGTTGCTAAGGCTTATGATGGCGTGGAGGCTATGGATAAAATCAAGGCTGAACGCCCTGCCCTGATAATCCTCGACGTAATGATGCCAAGGAAAGATGGTTATACCCTATGTGACGAATTAAAAACTTCTGATGACTATAAAGATATTGTTGTGGTCCTGTTAACTGCAGTGACCGAAGCTATCTCGTCGACTAACTATACCCATATGGGTGGGAAAACAACTTTGGCGGATGACTTTGTCACCAAGCCTATCGACCTGGATAAACTCATGGAGATTGTTAAAGACAATCTCTAAAAATCAGCCTTCTATCCCTCTTTCTTGAGTTGGGGCCTACCGGGATATCTAAAATCATCTATTGGATAAAACTCAGGTAATGCTTTACCAGACTCTGGGTTAGTCGAAACCCATTGAAGGGTGTTTCCGATTGACTTGGACAAAGAGAGCAGGATAAGAGAAATACCCAGTGGAAATTGTTTTGTCTAAGGAGAGTCCAAAAATATCGATCGGTGGTATCAAATTCAGTGAGAAACTGACACATATTTCTCTTGTTAAAGATACAGCCGAGGACTCTTCTATCGATGATTTGCTTCGTCTTCTTGCCAAAAGAAGAATTAATATCCCCTTTTTATGTCACTCGTCAACTCTCTATGCCAGTCAAAGAAGCTGTTTCTGTGTCAGCTGTGAAAATTTTCCAGGTGTGCTGAGCCTGCTGAATTTTTCATCGTTTAGCAATCTGAACATAAAGGTTGTTCCTGCAGTTGGGACAATTACTCTTTTCCCACACAAGAACAGTTTTCAACTGCTTGGCCAGATAATCCAAACCTTTGGTAAATTTAACATCCCCATCTATTCGATGAGTAGTTCCATTTCAGCAATAGCTCTCAACACTGATTTTACAAGTCTTGATATGGTGGCTGAAAACCTGCAGGGAGTAACGTCCCTTCCCGAAAACCATGCACCATTTCGCCAAGAATTCTGCCTGAAAGAGCTGCACCGATAAAAGTTAGTCCGTGGAGAACATTTTGGAAACAATTGCGGTATACTGGGAATCCAAGGTTAAGGTGTACAGCATCACTCACGTCACCGATCTGTCTCTGATCAACCTCGCATTTCCCATAAAGGCCACTGAAGAATTAGGAAAAGCACTCATGGATCTGGAAGATTCTGTCCAGCGCTTTGAGTTGGTTACACAGGATTATGTTAACTCCACGCTCTGCCAGATGAATCTTTTTTATGACCAGTCTAAACAGGAAAATGCAGAAAAGAGAATGAGGAAATGGGCTGAAAAGATGCAGGCTACAGTCACATCAGTTTCACATTTAGAGCTGATCTACCTGCATGGCCCACATTTTCAAGAGAGATTCGGTATCGTCGATATTGTTTTTTCTGCATTCAAAGATGATAACATTAAAATTATCACAGCAGGGTGTGCCGGAACCACTATTTATCTGGCAGTACCAGATAAAACTGCAGTCCCCGCTACCCGGATCTTACGACAAAAGTTTATTATTCCAGCTACTGTCTGACAATCTCGTAAAACTTAAGTAAATAGCAGTTACCTTAACCTACAGAACATATGCATATGATGAACAGTATTTCCAGCTCCTCTGATATGGGCGACTGGAAAGGACGTGTCTTCGACTCACTCTCTTTCCCAACGCTTATCCTCAAACCGGACAGAACAATAATAGCAGCCAATCTCAAATTCTTCGAGAGAACCGGTATGGCCGAAGCTCAGGTGATAGGCAAAACCTGCAAACAGATTTTTTTTGAAAATGAGGATCCCGAAAAATTTCCCTGCAATGGGACCAATTGCACCCTGCACAAATGTATCACACAGAAAAATGCCCAATCTATAGTTTTAAAAGAAGTTCACAGCAATAATGATCAAACCTGGGAGGAACGTGTTTTTTCACCAATTTTAAACGATGTCGGAGATGTCAGTTATGTAATTGAAAGCCTGCGTGATATTACGAAGGTCAAAACCCTCGAAAAAAAATACAGTGATGTCCGTCAACTCATTGACAAGGTGGTTCAAAGTTCGGTGAGTGGTATTCTGGCAGCTGATCGTAAAGGCGAAATTATTCTCATGAACGAAGCAGCAGAAAACCTCTTCGGATACACTGTTGAAAATGCCAATAAAGTTAACATAGAAGATTTTTATCCACCCGGTATTGCCCGTAAAATAATGAAGAGCCTGCGCGATGAAAACTATGGAGAAAAAGGTAAACTGCCTGTAACAAAACTTAATATCCTCACCAAAGCACAGCAGGAGATACCTGTAGAGATGACAGCGGCAATTATTTACGAAGATGGCAATGAGACCGCAACTGCGGCAATCTTCAATGATCTTCGAGAAAAATATGCTGTGCAGAAAAAACTTGAAGAAGCCGAAATACAACTTTACCAATCTGAAAAACTGGCCTCTCTTGGCAGATTGGCAGCCGGTGTTGCCCATGAGATCAATAATCCTCTGACCTCAATACTTTTATACGGTAATCTCATGCAGGAGAAGCTGGAAGAAAATCATCCTCTGGAAGAAAATCTAAAATATATGATTGAGGATGCCGAACGATGCAGAGAGATTGTTAAAAATTTACTGGCATACAGCCGCCAGACACGACCCTCCAAAGATATTTTTTATTTAAACGATCTAGTTGGGGAAAGTCTGCGCCTGATCCGGGACCAGAAACTGTTTATGAATGTGAAGGTAGTAAAAGAACTGGATCCTCAGCAGATTCTTGTAAACGCCGATAAAAATCAGCTCTGCCAGGTTGTTATCAATCTTATTATAAATGCCTTTGATGCCATGGAGAGCAGCGGTACTCTCACCCTCAGAACCCACCGAACTCCCGAGAATGGTACGGCATTCCTGGAGGTCAGCGATACTGGTGGAGGCATACCACCGGAGAATATTTCAAAAATATTTGACCCGTTTTTCACCACAAAAGAAATCGGCAAAGGAACGGGCCTGGGACTTAGTATGGCGTATGGCATAATGGAGGAGAACCAGGGCAAAATATCCATAGAAGACACCGGGCCGGATGGAACAACCATACGCCTCGAACTTCCCGAAGAAAACGTTTCAAACGAGTTCCATTTCGGTTCCATTGGCTGAATTTGATACTTCTTAAACAAAACCGCAGAGAATAATTGTAAAAACCGACTACTGGCACACGATTTTTCTTTACAAATACGGCCGTTAAACGTTAGAACTACTACAATATTTTCCTCTGCAAGCACAGTATTTCAGGAAGTTTTTTACTTAGCCATCCAATATTTAAGGTTTTTACGAGTTTGTCAAAAAATATATTTAAAAAAATAAAACTGAGGGTATAAAGATTTAAATATGAATATCAATATACTGTTAGGTTTAGCTGGTATTATCTGTTTTATTGGCCTGTTTCTTCGTTTATCGATCTGGTTTTCTCAAGAACTTCATCGCCCGGCAATTCCTGTAACAGCCAGCCAACGGGTTTTAAATTCAATACAATCATTATTTACAACACTTTTCAGCTCCAGAATTATCCTTGTTATAAAATCTCTTTTTGTCGATCTCCTGTTTCAAAAGCGCATCTTTGACAAAAGCTACCTTCGCTGGACGGCCCATACACTTATCTTTTTTGGATTTATCATGCTGTTGCTTATGCATGCACTGGATTCGATGGTCATGGATAGATTCTTCAGTGACTATGAATCCACCCTCAACCCCTATCTCTTTTTACGTAATCTATTCGGGATCATGGTCCTTGCAGGACTGGCTCTTGCGGTCTTCAGGAGAATTTCTCTGAAGCCACAGAGGCTGAAAACCTATCCAAGTGACTGGGCAGCGCTTATTTTCATTGCTGTCATCATCTTTTCCGGCATGATTCTGGAGGGCGCCAGAATTTCCTCCTACACTATCTACCAGAACATGGTTGAAGAGTATGGCTCTTTTGATGAAATGGAAGCTAACGCTCTGGAGGCGTTCTGGGTGCAGGAAAACGGCCTTAACTCCCCGAACTTGACAAAACCTCAACCAGATGAACGCGTCGCTTTTGGTATGGAGGTCAACGGTGACAGTTGTATTGAGTGTCATGCACCAAACAGTTCCGCCTTTGCCAGTTTCGCAGTAAAAAATGTAACCAGGTCCATATCTGCTGCAATTGGCGACAGCCAGGCTGTCAGCATGTTCTGGTATCTGCATATACTGGCATGTCTCTCTTTCCTTGCCTGGCTCCCGTTCAGTAAAATGTTCCACATAGTAGCGGCTCCCGTCAGCCTTATCATCAAAGGAATTGTAGGTGATAAAACCGAACAGCCTGCTACCCTTTTAACTCATCAGATGATTGGTCTCTCCGCATGCACCCACTGTGGTTCCTGTTCTATCGAATGCTCCTCAAACATGTTTTTTGAATCTTTTCAAAATGATTTCATCCTGCCTTCCGAGAAAGTGCAGTCACTAAAAGACTACGCAGCTGGCAAGATTACTGATAGGAAGGAGCTCAAACAATTGCAGCAGGGACTTTATGTATGCACCAGTTGTGACCGGTGCACCGATGTCTGTCCTTCGGGGATCAACCTCAAAGAAATATTTGTTTCAGCAAGATACAGCCTGCTCAATGAGGGAATACCTGAAGTTTCAATGCTCAGCCATTTTTCTTTCCCCCTGGCTCTTGCCCAGAATTTTGTTGGAGACCATATTAAGGCTCTTAAAACTGTGACAAAACTTTTCCAGAAAAGTTTCAAGCAACTATCAGAGCTTAGCTTCCCGATGACATTAACAAAGAGTGATGATATTGGAAACAACAGTTACAAAAGTTGTTTCTCCTGTCAGCGCTGCACAAATATATGCCCTGTTGTGCGTAGTTTTGATAACCCTGGTGAAGCCTTGGGCCTGCTTCCCCATCAAATAATATTCAGTCTTGGACTGGGAAATACAGATCTTGCAATGGGTTCCAAGATGATCTGGAGTTGTTCTACCTGTTATCTCTGTCAGGAGCATTGCCCAAATGATGTTGAATTGTGTGATATTTTTTATAGTTTGAAAAATAGTGCTCTTAATAAAATAGAGACAGGAGTTAGCTCATGAAATATGCCTTTTTTCAGGGTTGTAACATACCTATCCGCATTGAACAGTACGCCAGCGCAACCAGAGCAATATTCAATAAATTTGATGTTGCACTGCAAATAATACCCGAATTCAACTGCTGCGGTTATCCCGTCCGCAATGTTGACGAAAAAGCCTATATTCTACCTTCTGTCAGAAACATGGCTATCGCTGAAAGGGCCGAACTCGATATACTGGTCATTTGTAACTGCTGTTTTGCCAGTCTTCAAAAAGCCAGAAAAGTGTTAAGTGACAACAGTCAACTAAGAGAAGAACTCAATGCAATTCTTGCCAAAGAAGGTCTGCAATACAGAGGAAAAACAAAGGTAAAACACTATTTAACTGTTCTGCATGAAGACATCGGCACCGACCGGATTAAGAGCAAACTTGTCAATAAATTCAAAGATCTCCGGCTTGCAGTGATTCATGGATGTCACATACTTCGTCCTCGAGAAATAACTCAATTTGACGACTCTTTTGTTCCTGCCATAACAGAAAATCTCATGAAGACTGCCGGCATCAACAACCTTGACTGGCAAGGGAAGCTGGAATGCTGCGGTGCTGCACTGGCTGGCATTAATGATGAACTGTCCCACTCACTGTTAAAAGATAAAATCACCGGTGCTCTGGGCGCCGGTGCGGAATTTATTTCCCCCATCTGCTCCTATTGTCACCTGCAGTTTGATACAGCACAGAAAAATCTCCCTCAGGACAGAGAAAACAAAAAACTCCTTCCGGTTCTTCTCTATCCTCAATTGCTCGGCCTCTGTCTCGGTATCGATGAAAAAACACTCGGAATTGCGCAAAACAGTACCATCGAACCGGAAGATATTGAGCGACTTAAATCACTGCTCGGGCCTCCTGTTGAAGAAAAAAAGAGAAGGAGAAAAAAAGCAACCGCTTAGGAAATAGGGTTCTCTTTTATTTTTTTCTTTTGGCACTCAACCACCTCGATATTATATGAATCGGGGTGGTTTTTTTCTTTCCAATCCTTTAACAATGCTTACTTTCTTATGCATTTAGTACCTTCAGGCAAGCATAAAACTAACCCACACGTGCATTTTGCCAGGGGATAAAACATCATTTATACAAGACTACTAATCGGAGAGATTTATGAGTAAAATTATTGCGTTTGCTGGTAAGGGCGGTGTCGGGAAAACAACTGTGGCTTCCCTTGTCATTCGATATATAACCAATTCAAACAGAGGTTCATTACTCGCGGTAGATGCAGACCCTAACAGTAACCTTGGAGAGACCCTGGGACTCGATGTCCCCAGTACTATAGGTGATATTCGTGAAACTTACATGAAAGATCCTCAAGGTATTCCATCCGGCATGGATAAAATAAACTATCTGGAACTCCTCGTTGAACAGGCCATCATCGAAAAGCCAAAATATGACCTCATAGTTATGGGCAGACAGGAAGGACAGGGATGCTATTGCATGGTCAACAATATCCTCAACAATTTCACCGATAAACTCAGCAAACATTACAAATATATGGTCGTCGACAATGAAGCAGGTATGGAGCATCTCAGTCGACGTACCAGTGGCAAGGTTGACATGCTTTTTCTGGTCACCGACTATTCACTCAGAGGATTGAGAGCCCTGCGTAGAATTCATGACATGCTTGAAGGATTAAAACTTGATGTCAAAGAACTTGGCATAGTGGTTAGCCGTGGTCCTGAAAAACTCAGCGATGCCTTTTTAAAAGAGGTTGAAGAAATTGGTTTACCCATTGTAGGTATCATTCCTGACGATCCCTCTCTGCTTGAATTTGATATGGAAAGGAAATCACTTCTGGAGTTATCCGATTCTTCATCATCAGTTCTGGCAATACAAAAACTTATGGATGTGCATTGTCCCGTATAAACTTTCCAGCAAAATAGGTGGGAAGAATGATTCTTTCCATCTATTTTACCGCTCTCTTTCTTTTTGACCTAAATCAAAGATCATTCGCCTTCCCAGGTGTATGCTGTATATCTGTTCAATCTAATTGTGCCGAGAAAAAGAGTTAAGGAAATACAAGCAAAGGGGAGATTTATGAAATGTCCAGGTCAGGATATGCAGTACTGGAATGAGAATGCCATTTTTAATGTCGACTGCCCAGAATGCCATAAACCTGTTGAATTCTATAAGGATGACACCAGCCGGAAATGCGGCCATTGCGGGAAACGTTTTGTAAACCCCAAAATGGATTTCGGCTGTGCCTCATACTGTCAGTTTGCCGAGCAATGCCTGGGGACACTTCCTGAAGAATTTAAAGGAGTACAGGACAACTTACTCAAAGATAAAGTTGCTGTGGAAATGAAACGGCAGTACAAATCTGATTTTAAACGTATAAGTCGTACCATGAAAATTGCACGCCATGCTGAAAATATTGGTAAATCTGAAGGGGGCAATCTGGCAACCATCCTCTGTGCAGCATATCTCCATGAAATGGATATTTCAATAGCCCGGGAGATTTTGGAAAATCTGTCTGCTGAGCAGGAAACTATCAAAGAAGTGTGTACAGTCATAGAGCAATCCCCAGGATCAGGTACCCCATCATCTATTGAATCAAAAATTGTCCATGATGCGATCCACCTCCACGAGCTTCAAGATACGGGTACGACTCCAGACCATTTTTTCACCTCGTCAGCCTTAAAGCTCGGTGAAGAATCTATCACATAGTCTCAAGTACGTTTCATCCCTGCAGGAGGGGTTTCTCCCCCCCTGCTTTATTCATCATCCCCGCTCCACGAATCCTTGTCTCTTATTCCAATTTATTATAGTATCAAAAAGTAGGTTGAATAGTCTTTCTCCTCTGTTAAAAACCTAACCAGGTAAATATGGCGTCAATACTTGTAGTAGATGATGAACGCAGTATGAGGGACTTCCTTAAAATTCTATTAGAAAAGGAAGGACATGCTGTCTCCACCGCGGAAAGTGGTGAATCGGCACTCGCCTTGCTGCTCAATAACACGTTCGAGGTTGTTGTCAGTGACATCCGGATGCCGGGAATGAGTGGTATCGACCTTCTTGGAAAAATAAAGGAAGAAACACCAGATCTATCAGTAATTATGATTACAGCCTTTGCTTCCCCGGATGATGCTGTTCTTGCGATGAAAAATGGAGCATTTGACTATATCAGCAAACCGTTCAATGTCGATGAAATTAAATCAGTCATAGAATCTGCAACCAGTAAAAACAAAAAGGTTTTTAAAGGGGATGTGTCGGTCAGTACATTTTCTGAAATTATAGGGCAAAGCAGGGAGATGCTCAAAATTTTTGACATGATACGACGGATCGCACCAACTCCTGCCAATGTACTTATCTATGGTGAATCCGGTACTGGTAAAGAACTCGTGGCAAGAGCTATTCACGATCACAGTAAAGTTGCCGATGAATCTTTCGTCCCTATTACCTGCAGTGCCATTCCCGAGGAGTTGATGGAAAGCGAATTATTCGGCCATGTTAAAGGCTCCTTCACAGGTGCCATTCATGACAAACGCGGACTTTTCAATGAGGCGGATAAGGGTACCGCCTTTCTCGATGAAATAGGTGAACTGACACCTATTATCCAGACTAAACTTTTAAGAGTACTGCAGGAGCGGGAGATAAAACCTGTAGGCGGTACCCGCATTAAACAGATAGCTATTCGAGTTATAGCCGCGACCAATAAAATCCTTGAAAAAGAAATTTCAGAGGGACGATTCCGAGAAGATCTCTTTTACAGATTAGCAGTTGTTCCGCTCCGGGTTCCACCCCTGCGTGAAAGAAAAGGTGATGTACCCCTTCTGGTCGACCACTTCTTAAAAAAATATTCCCAACGACTAGGCAAAGAGATCCAACAGATTTCATCATACGCTCTTGGAGTACTGATGGATTACGATTTCCCCGGAAACGTCCGTGAACTCGAAAACATTATCGAGCGTGGCGTGGCCCTGGAAAGCTCCAACATTATTTTACCGGAAAGCCTCACACTGTATGGACGTCATAAAGAACAGCAGGTCCCTGATGAAGCCGGACAAAACCAGGCTCTCTTCCAGGCTGCAGCCAGCGAAGAAGAATTATTTGACCTTGGCATAGAACATATCATGAGTAACCTTGAGAAACGACTTATCATGCACACTCTTAAAAAAACTGATAAATCGAAAATGCGAGCAGCAGAACTTCTGCAGATCAGCTTCCGCTCCCTTCGATATAAAATAAAAAAGTATGGACTTAGTTAGGACGAATGGAACTCTATTCACTGTCAGGACAATCAGAACATACAAAAGATGTAAATAATATTCTCAGACGTCAGCTATCATGGACACTGCTGCTGCGGGTAATTCTCTATACCCTGTTACTGGGTATCAGCTTTATCCTTCAGGAAAAACAGTTCGACGTAATCGTCCTCCCGTCAAATATTCTTATTCCACTTCTTCTTACCATCTATCTGGTCACTATTTTTTCTGCCATTGTACTGCCAGTTTTTTTAACTGATCTAAGGAAATACGCTTTTTTTCAACTGCTGCTTGACACATTCTTTGTAACAACACTCGTCTTTTTTTCCGGTTCTTCAAACTCAATTTTCATTTCGGTGTATTTTTTTCCCATTATATCAGGGGGCCTCATTCTAGCCAAAAAAGGCGGCCTCATAGCTGCTGCAGCAGCTATCCTGCAATACGGTTTACTTCTGGCTCTGGACTTGTATGGGTTGCAGCCAGCGTATGTTTTGGAATATTTTCCTTTCAAACCCAGTTCCCCGGAAATCATTCTCAACCAGTTTGCTATCCAGGGTTTGACCTTCTTTTTGGCAGCAATGCTCAGTGCATTTTTTGGAATCCGATTAAAGACAACGGAAGCAGCACTTAACGTCTCTATTAAACAGTTTGACCAGCTCGCAACCCTTTACAAGCTGGTTTTCGACAATATTACCACAGGGATAGTCACAATCGACGAGCAGAATATCATCACTTCTGCAAATAATGTAATTAAGACTATAACCGGCTCTCCTCCATCCAGCCTGATAGGAAAAAACGTCACCACTCTTTTCCCAAGTTTTGACCTCTCCGAACCCAACCTCAGACAGACAACAGATTTTACCAAGGCCGACGGGGAAAAAGTTCGTATAGGCTATACTCACATAATAATTCAACCCACGGGAAAACCAGCCTCTTCAAACAGCTCACCGCAAAAAATAGTTACCCTCCGTGATATCAGCGAAATCGAAACACTGGAAAAACAGGTTCGACAAACCGAAAAACTCGCCGCAATCGGCATGATGAGCGCAAGTATCGCCCATGATTTTCGTAACCCGCTCACCGCAATATCCGGTTCAGCTCAGGTCCTGGCGGATGATTTTTTATCCGGCGGTGCAAGAAATCGTACTAGCTATGAACTTACCAGTATAATACTCAGAGAGTCAAACAGGCTTATTAACACTATCGGTGATTTTTTAAAATTTTCACGCCCGGAGCATGCAAATAAAGAATTGTTTTCACTTCGAAATTGCCTGGATGAAGTATTACAGGTCTGCAAAGCCGATCCGACCTGGCCTCCTACCTGCAGAATTGAAATAACACTTGATAAAACATTAGATGTATGGGCCGATGAGACGCAGCTATTTACAGTTTTTAACCACCTCATACAGAATGCCCTCGCT
>DAOVUU010000212.1 GCA_030632405.1 Desulfobulbaceae bacterium
ATTTCCACATTGAATGTTATGACCGGGGGTCGACGATCACGATTCTAGCACCACATGGAGGAAACATAGAACCCCACACCTCGGAAATTACCAGATTGATTGCCGGAGAGCAGTATAACTTCTTCTGCTTCAATGGCCTTAAGCAAAAAAATAACCACCACCTGCATATCACAAGTCACCGTTATGACGAAAATAACGCTCTCAATCTGGTACAGAAATCGACTACAGTAATAGCCGTACACGGATGTACCCGGCGGGAACCGATGGTCTATGTGGGAGGGCTGGACATTGCCCTGATTAAAAAAATAAGATCAGCGTTGGAACTCCGGAGAATCCCGACTGCACCGCCTCAACCACATTTCACAGGCACCAGTAGACACAATATATGCAACCGGGGTTTGACCGGCAAAGGAATTCAGCTGGAAATTTCGAGAGCGCTGAGAGACTCCCGGGAGGCATGGTCTGCGATTTCCAATGCCATCCGTCCGGTTCTATCCGCCCAGAATACTAAAGATACTTCTTATTTGAGGTAAGCCACGCGTCAAGTGGTACCAGACCTTCCCGAAGGGCATATTTTATCAACTCGACCTGGCGGTTAATGCCCAACTTTCTCATGATATTGCGTCGATGAGACTCAACTGTCTTTATGCTGATATTCAGCCTTGCACCGATTTCTGCGTTTTTTCCGCCCTCAGCCAATTGCTGCAAGACCTCCCGTTCTCTGGTTGTCAGCAGCGAAGCTGGTCCATGCCCATCAGAGGCTGTTTTGCCTAAAAAACCACTGACGACGAAGTGAGCAATTTTAGGGCTCAGATAAAACTCGCCATTGTAGACTGTCTGAATTGCCATATTGAGTTCATCAACCAGGCTGTCTTTAAGAAGATATCCCCTTGCTCCGGCTTCAATAGCTCCGCACACATAACTTCTCTCACCGTGCATCGACAAAGCTATTACAGCGACATCAGGATTACTTTTTACAATGGATTTGGTAGCGTCGATACCGTTTAATTTCGGCATACCTATATCAATTAAAACAATATCGGGTGCCAGGTCTCTTGCAAGCTTTACTGCAGTAATTCCATCTTCAGCTTCACCCAACACACTGATATCAGGAATTTTATCAAGCAATTCCTTTAACCCCTTGCGAACCAGGGTATGATCATCTGCCAGTATTACTGTTATATCCATTGCTGTTCCCGGTCTCAGGCTGTTTCCAGCCGAACAGTAGAAGGTACTTCTCCTATAAATCCTTATACCTTCATAAAGTATTTACCATTCCTTATTCAGGAAAATCCTTAGTTGATTTAAGAATTTTCCCTATTTAAATTTTCAGTGCCTGACAGTATTAATAAATCAGGCTACAGTTTCAAGTATTTTTATCATATATATCATTCAGGGTAATAAAGTCGATCTGATTATAAGGTACCTTGAAAAATTAGCGATTGTCCATCCAGAAACGAGAATTTTTGGGCTAAATCGAGACGCAGGAAAAATTTTACCTGCAACGAAGGGTTAGAGCAAAAAGGCCGTTTCTGGATGGGCGCTAGAGAACATTTTCTGTAGGTAGTCCGCAAAACGGGAGATTATGCTCCGTGCGTATCGTAACCGACGTGTGCGGCAAACCCTTGCATTGTCAAGGGGTAAGGGGGAAGAGATTCCTTCATCAGTGGTATGGGTCTCTTTGTTTTCAGTAGAGATGACCTCCATAGTAGCCCCGCCGGGCAACCTGAGAGTAGCCTGGCGGGGTTTTTCTCCTTCTCAAAAAACCATTGACTTCCAGCCTGCTGTTCCGTAGTTTTCTACTCATATAAATCGGATACAAAAACGTATTTATGTAATTGCTGAAGATAGTATTTTATCCGCATAAATGTAAACATCGACAACATGGATAAATTTTGCATAAAAAACCGACCTACCAGGAACTCGAACAGAGAATTCAAGAGTTAGAATCAGAGCAAAATAAAGCTGCAAGAGGTAGCCAGGTTTCACAAAAAACCCATAATGAGTTGGAACAGCGAGTCATTGAACGTACAGAAGAGTTAAAGAGAACTCACGGGCAATTGCTGCATATCGAAAAACTCTCCGCCATCGGCAAACTGACGACCTCCATCGCCCATGAGTTTAAAAACCCGCTCTTTGGAATCCAGAGTGTAATTGAAGGGATAAAAAAAAATTTCACACTTGATGAAGAGTACAGAACGTTATCTGATCTGGCATTGTCAGAATGTGATCGAATAAAAAACCTTTTCAACGGTCTCCTGGATTTTGACAAATCTTCAGCAGGTGTAAAAAAGACAACTGATATTCATCTCATGCTTGATGAAATGGTGATCTTGGTCAAGAAAGAATATCATACGGATAATGTCACAATAAAAAAACAGTATGCATCCGATTTACCCTGTCTCCAGCTGGTGCCGGATCAGTTCAAGCAGGTACTGCTCAGTCTACTGACCAACGCCAGGGATGCCATTGTCGACAAAAGTGGCACGATCACTATTGCTACCGAAACCCTTGCCGGTGGGGTTGCTGTGCGTATCAGAGATACGGGGTGCGGAATTGCCAAGGCTGATCTCCCCCTTATTTTTGAACCTTTTTTCACAACGAAATCACTTGTCAAAAGGAATGGACTGGGCTTATCAATCTCCATGGGCATCATTAAAGGACATGGTGGTGATATTATGGTCGACAGCACCTCCGGCCAGGGAACGACAGTTTCCATACTCTTACCATTGAATGATGAACCCGTAAAATCATCAAATAAACAGTACCCATGAGCAAACAGAGCATATTGCTTGTTGACGATGAAGAAGTGCTTCGATTGTCCCTGCAGGCCAACCTGAGAAGGGAAGGATTTGAGGTAAAGAGCGCAGAAAATGCGGGAACAGCCATTTCAGCTCTGAAACACCGGTCATACGATCTACTACTAACCGATTACCTCATGGAGGCTGTTAATGGCGTTGAGCTGATGCAGCAGGCGAGAGAGTTACATCCGGAAATCAAAGTGATCGTTTTTTCTGGATATGCAGATGAACACTCTACGGATGAAATAACCCGGCTCGGAGCAGACGCTTTTTTCTGCAAACCCATTAGTTTTGACAACCTGCTTGAACTTATTTCACAAATTTTAGCATCGTAGGCAGCTATGATGAACTCGTAAAAATTCCAAAGGGCATCTTAAGTAATCAGAATAAAGACAGCTCCTTACACAATATCTGCATTCTCCTCCCCGATGATGATCAGTGTTTTTTCAATTTAATTTTATGTAAGGACTGCTAACAAAATGAAAAAAAAATCAATCGCACAAGTCGACCTATCTCAGATATTCGACGTCTTGATTATCGGCGGCGGTAACGCAGCTCTATGTGCTGCAATGACTGCGAGAGAAGACGGGGCCTCGGTGCTCCTGCTGGAGGTATCTCCTGAAATCTATCGCGGAGGTAACAGCCGTCACACCCGTAACCTGCGCTACATGCACCCGGAGGGTAATGAGTTTTTGACGGGACCGTACCCCGAAGAAGAATTTTTTGAAGACCTTTTACGAGTAACCGGCGGTAAAACCAACGAACAGCTCGCCCGATTCATGATCAGAAAGTCCAACAACGTAGGCACGTGGATGCAGGAGCATGGATGTATGTTTCAACCAGCCATGCGCGGGACCCTGCACCTTTCAAGAACAAACGCCTTCTTTCTTGGCGGCGGGAGAGCGCTGATGAATTCATATTATCGAACCGCCCAAAAACTTGGCGTCTCCATATGCTACGAAGCAGATGTGCAGGACCTGCAGATAATCAATGGCACTTTCACAGAAGCCACTGTTAAGCTGAATGGCAGCATAACGAAGATCCGTGCCAAGGCTGTTGTTATTGCTTCCGGAGGGTTCCAGGCAAATCTTGACTGGCTGGAACAGGAATGGGGAGACGCTGCCAAAAACTTTATAGTCCGGGGCTCACCATATGATAAAGGGCGCATGCTTCGTGTACTGCTGGATAAAGGTGCAAAACAGATCGGAGATCCGCGTCAATGCCATGCTGTTGCAATCGATGCCAGGGCACCTAAGTATGATGGAGGGATTGTAACACGGCTGGATTGTGTGCCGTTTGGAATAGTCGTTAATAAAAATTGTCAGCGCTATTATGACGAAGGGGAAGATTTCTGGCCTAAAAGATATGCTATATGGGGACGTCTGGTGGCAAAACAACCGGATCAGATCGCATATTCCATTATCGACGCTAAATCAATAGCTCTGTTTATGCCGTCAGTGTTCCCTCCGATCGAGGCCGGTTCCTTGAAAGAACTGGCTGAAAAACTCGGACTTAATCCAGTTAATTTTGAGAAAACAATACAGGAGTTCAACCAGGCCATTGTGCCGGGCAGTTTTGACCCTGCCGAACTTGATGACTGCAGAACAGAGAAGTTGATCCCTTCAAAAAGCCACTGGGCCAGGCCAATTGATACTCCGCCGTACTATGGCTACCCCCTGCGGCCGGGAATCACCTTCACATATCTCAGTGTTGCAGTAAACGAAAAGACCCAGGTTATCATGGAGGATGACCGACTCTCTGAAAATATCTTTGCCGCCGGAGAAATCATATCCGGCAATATTCTAGGCAAGGGCTACATGGCCGGATTCGGAATGACCATAGGAACAGTTTTTGGACGTATAGCCGGAGAGGAGGCCGCGGAATATGCAAAAAACAATTAAAGAGGCTGAGCGCGTTTTAAGAATATGCAATGCCTGCCGATATTGTGAGGGGTTCTGTGCAGTTTTCCCTGCAATGGAGCTGCGCAGAACCTTTACCGAAGGGGATTTAAAATATCTGGCAAACCTTTGTCATAACTGCCGGGACTGCTATTATGCATGCCAATATGCCCCACCCCACGATTTTGATCTTAATTTTCCAAAAGCAATGGCCGAATTGCGTCTTGAGACGTATAAAGAATTTGCGTGGCCGAAATCTCTGTCTGGCCTCTTCCGCCGAAACGGCTTTTCAGTAACCGTGATCTCTCTGCTCTGCGTGGTTTTTGTAGCATCATTCACATTCATTTCCCAGGGAGTCGAAGCTGTGAAAGGAGTGCATACTGGAGCGAATTCATTCTATAATGTCATTCCATACTGGGCAATGCTGTTGCCATTCACACTTCTCGCCGGATTGGCTGTTTTGAGTTTTTGGAAGAGTGTCAGCAGGTTCTGGCAGGAAACCGGCACGAATTCAAAACCGCTGTTTAGCTTTGAAGCAAATATGGGTGCCACCTGGGATGTGTTACGGCTTAAATATCTGGATGGTGGCGGGTACGGCTGCAACTACCCCGACGACCGTTTCAGCATGATACGTCGGAATTTACACCATCTGGTCTTTTACGGCTTTGCCCTGTGCATGATCTCAAC
>DAOVUU010000194.1 GCA_030632405.1 Desulfobulbaceae bacterium
GAATGCAAGTCCATTATGGGCCATGGCTGTTTTTAACAGGGGCACAAGCTGCTGTTTGTCGCCGGAGAATCCCCTTGCTACAAAACTTGCTCCAAGCTCTATGGCAAGTTCGCACAGATCGATGGATTCATATGGATTGGGCACGCCTTTTTTTCCGGCAGATCCCAGGTCAGTGGTTGCAGAATCCTGCCCTTTGGTCAATCCGTAACAGCCGTTGTTCATACAGACATAGTTGAGATTGAGATTACGCCGCAGGGCGTGGGCAAACTGACCCATACCTATGGAGGCTGTGTCGCCATCCCCGGAAATGCCGATATAGAGCAGATCCCGATTGGCCATATTTGCGCCTGTAGCGATGGAAGGCATTCTTCCATGAACAGTATTAAAACCGTGGGACTTGGACAGGAAATAGGCGGGGGTCTTGGAGGAGCAGCCTATCCCTGATAATTTTACTACCCGGTGCGGTTCTATGTTCAGCTCAAAACAGGCCTGTATGATTGCGTTGGTGGTGGAGTCGTGTCCGCAGCCTGCACAGAGGGTGGATACGGCTCCCTCATAATCCCTGCGGGTATAACCGGCATCGTTTTTAGGTTGTTTGGGGTGGCGGAAACCGGGACGTGTATGGCTCATGATAGATCTCCTGTTGCCGCCTGGTTCCGGCGTGATTCCATTGGGTTTATAAAACGACTGTTACGGATACTGCTGGTAATAAAATTTGCAGTAATAGGCAGGCCGTCAATATTAAGAATAGACTGCAGTTTATCGGGGGCAACACCGCATTCGTTAATTAACATTGAACGCAGCTGGCCGTCCCGATTCTGTTCAATTACAAAAAGAACGCCGTGCCGGTCGATGAAATCAATAACCTCATCCTGGAAGGGAAAGGCCCGGACACGCAGACTGTTCAGCTCTATACCCTTTTGAGAAAATCTGCTGACAGCTTCATAGGTTGAATGGGTTGAAGTGCCGTAAAAAATGAGCCCGATCTTATGTTCAGGGTCCCGTATCCGTATTTTTGGAAGGGGTACCAGGCTGCGGGCTGTCTCCCATTTAACCAGCAACCGTTTCATATTCGCCTCATACTCGCTGCTCTCTTCGGTATAGGCGGCATATTGGTTATGGGATGTACCCCGTGTGAAATAGGCTCCCTTAGTCGGGTGACTCCCCGGGAGAGTGCGGTAGCATATGCCGTCACCATCGACGTCCAGGTAACGGCCCCATTTCTCTTTCATCTGTTCGAGATCCTCAGTACCAAGCACCTTCCCCCGGTCATATTCTCGGTTATCATCCCACTCCATGGGAGGTGAAATGTGGTCATTCATTCCAAGATCCAGGTCGCTCATAACTATAACAGGGGTCTGCAACCGCTCGGCCAGATCGAAGGCATCAGCTCCGAGGGTAAAACATTCCCTTGGATCACAGGGCAGGAGCAGAACATTTTTAGTATCGCCGTGGGAGGCGTACGCGCAGGCGAGCAGATCAGATTGCTGAGTTCTGGTCGGCATGCCTGTTGATGGGCCTGTACGCTGAACATCTACAAGGACCACGGGGATTTCCGCAAAGTAGGCAAGGCCGAGCAATTCGCTCATCAGTGAAATACCGGGGCCGGAGGTGGCGGTAAACGATCTTGCACCGTTCCAGCTGGCGCCAATGACAATACCGATCGCTGCAAGCTCATCTTCCGCCTGAATAATTGCCACCTTTTTCCTTCCTGTTTCTTCTTCCACCCTGTACCCGTTGGCATATCGTTCAAAGGCTTCTATAACTGAGGTGGAAGGTGTTATCGGATACCAGCCTGCAACCGTAGCGCCCGCATATATTGCTCCCAGAGCGAAAGCACTGTTGCCATCCATCATTATGTCGGAGCCCACCTGGTCACTTTTTTTAATCGAGAGTCTGCACATGCCCGGGTAGTGATCCCGGGCATAAGAAAAACCTATCTCCAGAGCCTGTATGTTGGGTTCTGCGAGTTTAGGCTTTTTCTTAAACTGCATATTTATTGAATCGGTGAGCACAGAGAAGTCAAGGTCGAGCAGGAAAGAGAGCGCGCCCACATAGATAATGTTTTTTAACAGCTGCCGCAGCTTCGGGTTGCTGAAAGCCTCATTACAGAGGGAGGTGAGGGGTATGCCGATGACGTTCACATCATCGCGCTGGAATTCCTCGGGGAGTTCCTTGCTTGAGTCAAAAAGAAAATACCCTCCCGGAAGTACATCCTGATAGTCAGTGAGAAGCGTCTGGCCGTTGACTGCAACCGCAATATCAATACCTCCCCTCCTTCCCAGAAAACCGGATTCATTTATCCTTACCTCATACCAGGTGGGTAACCCCTGAATATTCGAAGGAAAGATATTCTTTGGACTAACAGGGATTCCGAGACGGAAAACAGCCTTGGCAAAGAGGTTGTTGGCGCTTGCTGAACCTGAGCCGTTCACATTGGAGAAGCGGATTACAAAATCGTTTGTTTTTTCTATCTTGTTCATTTTTAAAAATCTCGTAAAAACGTAAAATTTCAGATGGTTAAGCAGATAAGCGTAGACTTCGACGCCATCATTTCTGACCTGCCAGTGCAGAGTTATAGGTAAATTTCATCATCTCCCAGGATGATGTCGGGCATCTTTCAGCGCAGAGTCCACAATGAAGACAGACATCCTCATCTTTTACCATCACTCTGCCGGTCGGGAGTGGTGGCGAGACATAGAGAGGTTGATCGTGATTTTCTGCCGGAGTGAGGAGACGACCCCGGAGGTCTTCTTCATCACCGTTTTCGGTAAAATTTATGCAGGATACAGGGCAGACATCTACACAGGCATCACATTCAATGCAGGTTGAATAGTCAAATACAGTCTGAACGTCACAGTTTAAGCAGCGCATTGCCTCTTTGTGTCCTGTTTTTTTCCCGTAACCAAGCTCAACTTCCAGAAGGCGATCCTGCAAAGATTTCACTCTGTCCATGGTGGGCACCGGAGAGCGGTGATGTTCCGATACACTGCTGTCGTACAGCCAGTCATGCATATCCAGCTTCTGACTGACAAGGTTCGTTGTAGGTGCCGGCCTGCCACCTATATCTTTGCCCTGGCAAAACAGGTCAATAGAGATTGCGGCCTGGTGACCATGGGCCACGGCGGTAATAACATTCTGGGGACCAAAGGCGGCGTCTCCGCCAAAAAAGACATTTTTAACTGTGGATTGATGGGTGATCCGGTCTACCACCGGCATACCTCGTTCATTCATTTCAATACCGCTGTCACTGCCGATCCATGGGAATGCATTCTGCTGGCCGACAGCCAGGAGAACCAGGTCACATGGGATAAATACAGGGGGCTCCCCGGCCGGGGTGAGGGTTCTTTGACCCTGGGCATCATATGTGGCACTCATTTTCTCAAAATTCATGCCGATCAGTTTGCCTTCTTTGATTACAAACTCAAGAGGAGAGTGATTGTCGATAACAGGGATGCCTTCTTCCTCTGCATCTTCTATCTCCCAGGGTGAAGCTTTCATGTCACTGCGAGGGCTCCGGACAATGACCTGCACGTTTTCACCACCGAGTCTTCTGGCCGTCCTGCAGCAGTCCATGGCGGTATTGCCTCCACCGAGTACGATTACCTTTGGCGGTACTCTTGTTATATGCCTGTAGAGAACTCCTGCAAGCCATTCAATACCGATGAATATCGACTCGTCTCCCTCAAGTCGTCCCGGCAGGTTGGGGAGGTCCCGGCCTCTTGGGGCACCGGTACCGATAAAAACAGCGTCGTAATCCTTGTCTATAATTTCTTTCAAGTTGTTTACATAGGTATTAAAAATAGTGTTCACACCCATGTTAAGTATTCTGTCAACTTCTTCATTGAGCACTTTTTCCGGGAGGCGAAAGGAGGGGACCTGGGTGCGGATAAAACCGCCGGCCCTTGACTGGTCATCGTACAGGTCAATGTTGTAGCCAAGTGAAAGCAGGTCACGGGCGACGGTAAGCGAGGCCGGTCCTCCACCGATCAGGCCAATTTTTTTACCGTTTTTCTCGGCGGGTATTTGCGGGGTGAAATCGGTCTCGGGATTTTTATTATCGGCCGCAACTCTTTTTAATCTGCAGATAGCGACTGGAGTTTCTTCGACTCGTGTACGTCTGCAGGCCGGTTCACACGGTCTGTCGCAGATTCTCCCCAGGATGCCGGGAAAAACATTAGACTGCCAGTTGATCTCAAATGCTTCGTCATATTTGCCGTGACGTATTAAACGTATATACTCCGGTACCGGGGTGTGAGCCGGACAGGCAAATTGACAGTCTATAATTTTATGAAAATACTCAGAATTATTAATGTCTGTGGGTTTCAAAGTTCGCTCCTGTAAGAGTTGGCCGGTAAGTTGTGCATAATTCCAGAACAGAGGTATACAATTAATAAAGCCTCTTATAACTATTAAATTCAACAAGTAAAGAAAAGAACTTTTTCATCTGTGGGGGGAGAATGCGGATTTATTTTTTTCTTCTGACGTAACACTACTTTTTTTGACGGAAGTGCAGTTCTGTTCGAGGGTATCTTTTTAATCTTTACCACCGATTGAGTTGGATGGTTGAATAGGGGTGAAAAACGGTGGGAGGGCGTGGGTATCAATGGGGTAAGAGTGAGAAATGTGTGGATAAAATTAATGAAAGATTGTAGATCTCAAGTGATTAAAAAAATGATGTATCTGTAAGGGTCCTCCCCTCCGTCGTTCCGGTAGAGATGGGAGTGACAAAAAACTGTAGATTTATAGTTTTCATGAAGCCATTAAAAATGGTATACTCCAGGTTTGAGTTTCACTGTTCTTTTTTCGGGGGAGCCGTATGAAGAAGACGGAAATTGATTATTGGATGACAGCCATGCTGGATTCCCACAGTAATGTTTCAGATTTGAACATTACTGTAGGCAAGGTGCTGCAGGTCGAGTCGGCGGGTCAACTCGTTCCTGTTCAGGTTGTTCCGCCGGTGGACGAGCTGACACCATTTCAAACCGAAACTTTTGCTTTGAATCTGATAGGAAACAATAAGCGCCTGTTGAAAGATCTGGTCGAAACGGGATCATGTGATCTTTCCTATTCGCTTAGCGACAAGGCTCGATTCAGGGTGAATATTTTTACTCAGAAAGGATATTTTACCACAGTTCTGAGAAAGCTTGAAACCGAAGTTCCGTCGATTGAAAGTATGCAATTTCCAGATGCCTTTGGGAAAATGGCAACAGAATTAAATGGTCTTGTTCTCTTTACCGGTGCTACAGGTACTGGTAAAACGACATCTCTTGCAGCTCTGCTTGACAGAATTAATCACCAGCGCTCAGTACATGTGATTACTCTGGAAGATCCTATCGAATATATTCATCAGCAACATAAGTCGACGTTTAATCAGAGGGAACTTGGGAATGATTTCAGCAGCTTTGCTGTGGGAATGCGTGCTGCCCTGCGCCAGGCTCCAAAAGTTATTCTGGTAGGTGAAATGCGTGACAGGGAAACCCTGGAAATAGGTTTGACAGCTGCAGAAACAGGGCACCTTGTGCTCTCGACACTTCATACCATCGATGCAGGACAGACCATAAATCGTATGCTAGGCATGTTCGAGAAGGAAGAACAGCCGCAGATCCGCAACAGGCTCGTTGATACCGTCAGATGGATTGTCGGGCAGCGCC
>DAOVUU010000220.1 GCA_030632405.1 Desulfobulbaceae bacterium
GCCGAGAATGAGGCTGCCGGAATTCAACAGATGAAATTTTATGAGGTAGGACCAAACATTGCGCTGACAGCCCATGCTATTACAGTTCGTCCGCTCTGCTTTTCCAATAAAACCTTTAAGAAACTTCCGGAAGACCTGCAGGCTGCCGTTCTTCAGGCAGGTAAAGATGCCGGTGCCTATGGTCGTATTCTCGAGTCTTCGGAAGATCTGCAAAAAATGCAGCAGATGGAAAAAGAAGGTAAGTTGAAGACCGTCTTTTTCAAAGATCGGGATAAACTGGTCGAGGCTTCCAAGCCAGTTCTCAAGGCCTATTTTGAAAACCAGGGCGTTCCTGAGCTTTATCAGAGAATTCTTGATGTGAAGTAAACTCTCGAGAAAAGCGTTCTAACACCCCTGAGTCGGGAGCTCACTGCTCCCGGCTCTGGTCATTGCTCTTCAGCATTCACTATTCCTGAGGGTCATGTTTTAACCGAACAGTGTTATGATGAGAAAAATATTGAACGGGTACTACAAATTCCTGAAAGTAGCGTTGGCTACCTTGATGGGGTTACTTGTGATTCCGGTGGTGCTTCAGATTATTTCACGGTATATCGGTATCATCCCACGCTATATCTGGACCGAGGAAATGGCCAGATTTTGTTTTATCTGGGTGATTCTAGTGGGATCGATGATTGCGGTGAGAGACGGCACCCATTTTGCCGTCGATCTGTTTCCCAAACCCAAGACCATCCGAGGAAAAGCGATCGGCGACATGTTTGTTGATTTCTGGATTCTCATAACTGCCATTATTTTTATAGTATGGGGCTGGCCTCTGGTCAAATTTGGTCTGCTTCAAACGTCAGAAATGGCAGAACTTCCCATGGTACTTATATATATGGCCTGGCCGGTTGCCGGGATAACATGGGTACTCTTTCTGCTCGAAAAATTTGTCGACAACATTAAACTGTGGCGGAGTGATACTCGATGACACCAGGCCAAGTAGCAGCGATTCTTTTTTCGGTATTCGGAATTCTGGTCATTTTACGGGTCCCGGTGGCCTTTTCCCTTGGCCTTGCATGCGTTCCTGTATTCCTGATCGATGATCGCCTCACGCCATTTCTCTTGATGAATGAGATGTTCAAGTCCTACAATGCCTTCATTCTTCTTGCGGTTCCCTTCTTCCTCATGGCAGCCAACATTATGAATTCGGCAGGGATCACCGATCGGTTGATCCAACTGGCACGGGCGCTTGTCGGTCATCTGCCGGGGGGACTCGGGCACATCAATGTTGTGGTAAGCATGCTCTTTGCCGGAATCTCAGGATCCTCCACCGCAGATGCCGCTGGAATAGGCTCCCTGCTGATTCCTCAGATGAAAAAACAAGGTTTTTCACCCACTTTTTCAGTTGCAGTCACCGCCTGCTCCTCGGTAATGGGTGTTATCATCCCTCCCAGTATTCTTATGGTCGTATGGGGAGGTCTGATGACCGTATCCATAGGCGGATTGTTTCTTGCGGGTGTCATTCCCGGAATGCTCGTGGCCCTGTCTCAGATGTTGACTGTATACATTTATGCCAAAATCTATAACTATCCCATCTACGCAAGATCGTCATTTAAAGGGGCAATAATAGCTATCGCCCGGGCGACACTGCCAATGATGACACCCATGATCATTGTCGGCGGCATTGTGGCAGGTTTTTTTACACCGACCGAGGCTTCAGCCGTTGCAGTTATGTATTCCCTGTTACTTGGAGTTGTGATTTACAACACCATTAAAATCCGGGAAATTCCCAAAATTCTCTATGAATCAGCCCGCTTTGCGGCCATATCCCTCTTCTGCATCGGCACAGCATCAGCGTTCGGGTGGCTGCTCGCTTACTACAAAATCCCTGTAGCGCTGGTAGATTTTCTCAAACAATTCGGGGCAGGGCCTATCAGTACCGGTTTAATCGTCGCCGGCGCATTTTTATTTATTGGCATGTTCATTGATGCTATCCCGGCTATCATTATCCTGGGCACAGTTTTGTGGCCGGTCGCTGATTTTGCCGGCCTGCACCCCATTCACTTTGCTATTATCGGCGTTATATCTCTCGCTTTTGGTCTGGTCACACCGCCTTACGGCCTGTGCCTGCTGATCAGCTGCGCCATTGGGGAAGTGGAGCTCAGAAAAGCCTTAAGAGATGTGGCTATTATCCTTCTGCCCATGCTTGGGGTTCTTATGATCGTCATTCTTTTCCCTGATCTTATTCTCTTTTTACCAAAACTGTTAATGCCCAAATTCGTAAACTGAAAACCATTTAAACACACCACCTGGAGCGATGACAATGTTAAACAAAATGTTCGATCTGACCGGAAGAGTTGCGCTCGTCACCGGAGGAAGCAAGGGTCTGGGGCTGGCCATGGCAAAGGGTTTGGCATCGGCCGGAGCCGATATTGTCATTAACAGTCGAAATAGTGACGAACTGGAGGCGGCCAGGGCGGAAATCCTGGAGGCAGCCAATCGAAAAGTACAAACCTTTGTGGCGGATCTTTCAAAAAGAGAAGACACAATCGAACTGGCGAAAAAGGCACTGGATGCTATGGGCCGGGTAGACATTGTTATCAACAATGCGGGTACAAACATTCCAGACTCTGTCGATGAGATCAAGGATGAAGACTGGAACCAATTACTGGAGCTGAACCTGAGTGCTCCCATGGTTCTGGTCAGAGAACTCGCCGGCCAGATGAAACAGCGCAAGTGGGGCCGAATTGTCAATATCAGCTCGATCTTCGGACTCTGCACAAAAGAAGCCAGGGGTGGATACTCAGCAACAAAAGCCGGGCTGATTGGAATTACCCGAACCATGGCCCAGGATCTTGCACCATGGAACATCACAGCTAATGCCATCGCACCCGGCCCAATTTCCACTGCCCTTACCGACCGGATGGTGCAGGGAGAACTGAGAAGATACTTCGACAGTATGATTGTTTTAGGGCGGTGGGGAAAACCAGATGAACTGGTGGGACCTGTCCTGCTCCTGGCCAGTGATGCCGGCAGCTACATAACAGGAGCCACTCTGCCCGTGGATGGGGGCTGGATGACACGATAACCGGACTGAAAATCCAGTCCAGGGAGGAACGATTATGAACGTACTTGTATTAGGAGGAACCGGTGTTATCAGCCGGGCAATCGTAAACCTTCTGCTTGAAAAAGAGCACACTGTTACCGTTTTCAACAGGGGAAACCGGACACTATCGTTCAATGGAGCAGTCCGGCAAATCACCGGTGACAGGGCAGACCGCAACGATTTTGAAACCCGCATGCAGAAGGAATCGTTCGATGCCGTCATTGATATGATTTGTTTCAATGAGGCTGATGCACGCTCTACTGCCGCGGCATTCAGAGACAATACAGATCAAATCGTGATCTGTTCGAGTGTTGCAGCTTATAAACGGCCATACCAAAGTATTCCGACAGTTGAATCCTCTGAATTTCTGTACGATGACCCGGCGTTTGTTTATGCCTTTGACAAGGCACAGGTTGAAAGATATTTTAACGAACAAATTCAATCCCGGCGACTCCCTGTAACCATCATCCGACCATCTCTTACCTATGGCCCGGGTGCAGCGAATATTGGGGTCCTGAGACAAAACTTCGGTATTATCGACCGCATCAGAAAGCAAAAACCCCTGATAATGTTCGGGGATGGAAGCACACCCTGGAGTTTTACCTTTGCCCCTGATCTCGCCAAGGCTTTTGTCGGTGTTCTGGGCAACCCGCAAACCCATGGTCATGCCTATCATGCCTGCAGTGAAGAGCGATGCCGGTGGGAAGACCTGTACCTGGAATTCGGTAAAATTGTGGGTGTTGAACCACGTATCGTTCACATATCCTCTGAACTGCTCTGCTCAGCCAACCCCGATCTATTCAGCCATCTCTATCTCGAAAAAACCTTCCCCGGCCTGTTTGACAATTCAAAAATAAGAGGTGTTGTCCCCGATTTTAAATGCGAGATATCGTTGCGTGAAGGGATAAAAATGATAGTTGACTGGTTCGAAAAAGAGGCAAATCAAGTAGATCCCGAAAAGGATGCCATGGAAGATCGCCTAGTCGAACTGTACGACGGCTGGAAGAACCAGATGCAGAGCCTTTCAACTGCCTGATCCAAACGGATTTGAACTTTGACCTGCAACATGCTCTGGCCGAAAAGAAAAAACTGATAAAGTTCGACAAACAGAGAGGGGGTTAAGATGACATCGGACGACAAAAAAAATTCCAGGCTGACTGTCCCTAAAAAGGGCTGCGATACACATATGCATTTTTACAATGCGAAATTCCCTACGGCTCCCTCGGCACTCATGACACCGCCCGATGCCTGGATTGATGAATACCGATTGCTGCAAAAGCGATTGAATCTGGAACGGGTGGTTATCGTTCAACCAACCACCTATGGCACAGATAACTCCTGCCAGCTGGAGGCAATGAAGAGTTTCGGTGGAAATGCCCGGGGAGTGATGGTGGCCGACACTTCCACCAGTGATGAGGAGTTGGATCGTCTTACCCGGCTAGGTGTCCGGGGTGTACGATTTCACATGCTTCCCGGGGGTGCAGTGCCCTGGGAAATACTGGAACAAATGGCCGCAAGGGTACACAATTTTGGCTGGCATGTTCAGCTTCAAATGAACGGAAGAGACTTTCCCGAACGTGAGGAAATGCTCAAACGATTGCCGGGTGGACTGGTAGTGGATCATGTGGGACGCTTCACGGGCCCCGTACCAATCGATGATCCCGCATTCAAGGTATTGCTGCGGCTTCTGGAAAGCGGCCGCTGCTGGGTCAAACTGTCTGCCCCCTATGAATCTTCAGAATCAGGCCCTCCGGATTGGTCGGATATCGCCCCTGAGGCACGGGAACTGGCTAAGGCAGCACCTGAGCGTATGCTGTGGGCAAGTAACTGGCCTCACCCTGGCCAAAAAAATCCACCGGACGAAGCAGATCTTCTGGATTTGCTGCTCAACTGGGTGGATGATAAGACCGTAAGAGACAAAATCCTGACCGACAACCCGGCGGAACTCTACGGATTCTAGGAGACTGTCCGAGAATAAGCATTTTTTCTCAAATCGAGGTTTTTTAGAAAAATAAGCACAGCCATATAAATGATATTGCGAGCATTATTTTTTGAAAATAACGAAGAGTTGGGGAGAAATGTATTCTCGGACAATCTTCTAAACGCACTCAACATCAAAGGGAGAAACAGAGCTGTGGAAAAACATTATGATGCAACGATGTTGACAACTTTTGCAGGTGAACTCCTTATGGCCATGGGATTGTCCTCATCAC
>DAOVUU010000398.1 GCA_030632405.1 Desulfobulbaceae bacterium
AATCGGCAGACACCCTGATTGTCATGTCTGCTTCCCAAAAGATATGAATAACATATCACGCAACCATGCTGAAATTCGACGGGAAGGCAATCGGTTCATGGCCGTTGATCACAGTACAAACGGCACCCTAGGCAACGGTAAACCCATACAGGAATTAATTCTCAAAGATGGTGACGTCTGGACCATCAGTGAAAACGGCCCCAAAATCAGTATTCTTACAACAATCATGAAAGAAGAAGAGTTGCCGCCTGAAATACCTACCAAGAAACATTATCCTGAGGAACCGGTCCCTGTATCCCCGCCTGCCGATGCCCTTTCTCGGCAGTCACTGGTTCTAACCAATGAGAAGAAAGATAAAACACCCGGAACAGCTGCGCAGAGCATTCAAAAACCATTTACCATACAGTTCGGGGCCAAAATAAAAAGTTTCCAGACGCTTCCCATAACATTGGGGCGAGATCCTGACTGTGATTTTACAATCGAACACCCGGCAATACTTGCTCAACATGTACAGATCCGCTATCACGACAATAGTTATCAGATAAAGGACATGACAGGTCAAAATCTCGTAACTATCAACTCCAAATTACTGGCCGATGAAGCACCATTGGTTGCCGACACCTGTGTTTCCCTGTCACATAAAGGCCCCACATTTCAGTTCCTCGGGGAGGGACGGCTCGCTGAAATTGAAACCTCGCCTGATACTGACGCAGGCCGGAATAAACTTGATTCATATGAAAGTGACAAGCCCGGGGCGGAGAGAAAAAAGAAGTCATTCTGGCCTTTCACGAAGAAATAACTGTGGTTCCTGCTGACAGACAAGTTCAAGAATTCACCAGTGCATTGAGTGTATCTTTCATGGTGTCGGGGAAATTCTCCACCGCATCCAGGTCAATAATTTCCTGAAAGGCAGGAATACCCGATAATTGCGTAACTTCCTCTACGAAGCTGTCGTTGGGCAAGAAGGTATCAAGAGGTGCTGTAATCAGTACGACAGGGAGATTGCCGAATCGTTCAAGTTCTATTATTTCGATACGATATCTCAGATCCTCAAGCAGTGAAGCAAGAGCAGGAAAGTTCTTCAGAAAAATAACCAGTGTCATATGACAGAGCAATGCCTGCCGCATCTCTTCGGGCTGCCGAGCCTCTTTTTTCTGCAGCATATTGGACAGTCTTTTCAATGGACACTCACTCTGATACGATAACAGGAACTTTGTCGGAGAGGTTATGGTAACGACATTACCCGTACCTTTTTCTATTTCCAGGCTGTATTCAAGAGGTGAACATTCTATTACGTTTGAAATAGCGGCAAGCGGCGGTTGAAGCTTTTTCGGCAATTGATACGGATCGTCACAGATGGAGCTATACATTTCCTGCAGTTCCGCAAATGCTTTCTCAGAACCGTGAATCTCCTGTTGAGAGGAACTTTTCACATAGGTACCAAGAAGTTTTCTAGGAATAAAAAGAGGTCGTAATGTTGCCAGGTGTCTTTTAAGACGACCATCCAGTTCTACAGCAATCTTGCCGGTTGCCTGGCGTAGCTTTAGAAATTCCTGATTATCAAGGTCTTTGCGTGGAATGTTTGGCTCTGACATATTGTTCCCTTTATTTTCTGGTATTTATATGCTTGAAATTCATCTTTTCTCTTTGCCTATTCAAATCCGAGGGGTGTCATTTTAGATCGATAATGTAGGCTTCGGCTTCATCTTCCTGAGTATAAGGACAAAACATTATCGTTTCGGGATGACTATCCACTTTCACGTAATATGATGTTTTTTCATCAAATTCATTCTGGACAGCCCAGCCGTCGAACTCCTTGTCACCAAGATTAATTTTAAGTCCCTTCTGAGAGAAATTCAGTATCGATTTTTCCGGAAGCCGGCCGGCAGGTCCCACCGCGTGAAGTGAAATAGTTTCTCCCACTGTCCCGAAGATTGCGCCTTCCCAGCTGCCTGTGCGTGGCCCCACTTCAAACCATTGGCCGACTTGCGGTATCCCATATACATCAAGTCGATAAGGTGGAAAAATCTGCTTTATGTCAGTATGAAGCCAGGCAACTATTTTAGCTCCATATGTTGCACCTGATGCCTGAAAAACTCTGCACTCCCTGAAAAAAGTGGGTAGCGAGGCAAGATCTATCGAAACATCGTCTTCCTGGAGTATGACGATCGGGAAATTAGTGCCCCGGGTTGCCTGGGTACTCACGGCGAGCAGTGACAAACCGTATATCAGCGACGGCTTAGAAAATGTCTCAGCACTGCCATAAATAATCCACATGTTAATATCACGTTCCAGCAGCTCTCTTCGTGGTGTACACCAGGCCATCTTCTCAAGATCGTCCTCCCAGAAATGACCATCCACATCAAGTCCATACTTTTTCAAGGAAACCATGATCTTTTGAATAGTCGTTTCGGACGATTCAAGGGAGGTAAGCCAAATTTTCTTTTTCATATCTATATCCCCTGGCTGAATGAATATTATGATTCAATAAAGGCAAGTGGATTGTCCATGTCAAAACCAAACAATTTGGGGTTCTCGCCAATAACAGCTGCTGAAAAAATATAAAATACATAATCATACGTTTCCCTAGGCATCTTATCCTTATACTTCTTAAGAAACTGCCAGAAATTCCTCTCTTTAGGATTCTGGGGCATTGCATTGATAAGTCGATTGACCCTGGTTTCACCCCAGTTATAGGAAGCCATAACCAGAAGCCCCGATGCCTGAGCATCGGTGTCGTAAATGTGGCGGAGATACTTTGCCGCAGCTCTTGTTGATTTTAAGAAATTGTGCCGTTCATCATTGGGGTCCCGTTTTCTATACTCTGCCAGCGGTCCGGTCTTCAAACCGTAATAACTGGCAGTTGAAGGAATAAACTGCCACATACCCTTGGCGATACCCCATCTGGTTTTAGGTCCACAGGCGTTAATATTGAAGTTGCTCTCTTGCAATGCCAGATAGAAAAACT
>DAOVUU010000141.1 GCA_030632405.1 Desulfobulbaceae bacterium
TCGTAATTTGCCTTCTATGGCCTCTGCGAGACCCTGAACATGCCGGGTGGACTTGCCGTTCATTATGACGAAGTATTCGGTAAAAGTAGTGAGGCCTCTGACATCTAAAATAACAAGCTCTTCTGCTTTTGTGTCAAGAGCTACCTGTGCACATATCTGAGCCAGTGATTCGCCACTCTCGTCACGATATTCCGTTTTTATCTGTTTCATAACTAGTTGTGACCTTTTCTGGAGGGACTGTCAATTTTTTTCTGATTTTTTTCTTGATTTTCTTGGTGGAAACTCGAAGCTTATATTACCGTTATCGGCCAGGAGCAGATAGGCATCAAAGGGCCGCCGTTTTTTTGAGATAAAGCCCTCAATCAAGGTAGTTTTTCCATCTTTTAAGAGTTGCTGTATATTCTCTTTCGTAAGCTGTTTGGATAAAATAATTTTACTGATTCTGAACCCGTTTTTTTCATCTCCGTCGAGTGCGGATTCCGACATAAAAGCAGCCGGTGTTTCAAAAACTTTTGTCTTGTCTTTTGGTGAGACACCGAGGGAGGGAGTTGATTTTATGGCATTGATGTCGAGGTCTGCTGTTGAGTCCGCAAAGATAAACTCAATTTTATCCTTGGTGAGGCGCAGTGAAGCACTGAAAGGCTTCCCCTTTTTCGATCTGAAATTACTGAAAGGGCCGATCGTTTCACCTTTGAGGATCGCTACAACCTCATTTTCGGCCATCATTCTGCCGCCAAGAATTTTTCGGATGGAGATTTTTTCATTTTCAGAAATATATGCGGTAGGTGAAGAAAAGAACTTCGTGCCGTTTACCGGGCTGAAAGGTGTCTCCTCCCTCTTTTCCGTTGTCTCAAAATTTTTGACCTGATTAATTATATGGAGAGTTGTGGCGCGGATTTCCGCCATAAACGCCTCTCGGGTAAGTGTCCCCTTGAGGATTTGATTGAGTTTGTATTCCCATTCGCCTGTTAATTCCGGGGAGGCTAAGAGGTCAATTTTCATCGCTTCCAGCAGGGCCAGAAGTTCGAAAGCTTTGCCTGTAGGAGTGAGATCTCTGCCTTCCCTTACGATATATTTTTCCTTGAGGAGTTTCTCAATGATAGCAGCTCTGGTAGCAGGAGTACCTAAGCCTCTTTCTTTCATCGCTTCAGCAAGTTCCTCGTTGTGCACGAGTTTGTCCGAGTTCTCCATTGCTGAAAGAAGCGTTGCTTCATTGAATTTCGGCGGTGGCGTAGTCTCAAGATTTTCTTTTTTTACATCATGGCAGAGAATATCGGCTCCCGGAGGGATTGGAATAAGAATTTTATCCCGGGTCGTCCCCATCTCCGTTCCGTATATTACCTTCCAGCCAGGATCCTTGAGAATTTTCCCTTCCGTGAGAAAGGTTTCGTCCATTACAAATGAAAGTCGACGGGTATTGAGAAAGATTGCCGGTGGGAAAAAAACAGCTAGAAAACGTTGTGTCACCAGCTGATAGATTTTGAATTCCGGTTCAGAGAGGTTTGATGGTAATGTCGTCGTCGGGATTATTGCATGATGGTCTGAAATTTTTGTGTTGTCAAACACACGTTTATTCAATCTGAGGTAGTTTTGTGTAAGTGCTGTTTGCGCAAATTCAGCGAGTTTCCATTTCGTTTGACTCTGCACGGCCTTTTTGACGGTCGGAAGGTAATCTTCCGGTAGATGCTTGCTGTCTGTACGGGGGTAGGTGAGTACCTTGTGCCTCTCGTAAAGAGACTGGGCGATTGACAGTGTATTTTTGGCTGAAAACCCAAAACGCGAATTAGCCTCTCTCTGGAGAAGGGTCAGGTCGTATAACTGGGGGGATCGTTGAGTGACTTTTTTACTTTTTTCCTCGACCCGTGCTGGTTCTCCAGAACATTTTTTAATGATTTTCTCGGCGTCTTCAGGAATCCATATTCTATCAGCCCGTTTGTGGGCATCACCTGGGTCTTTGGAAAAAGAAGGGTCAATCCACTTTCCGGTATACGATGAATTGTTGAAGACAAAATGGCCGTACAGGTTGTAAAAAGACCGGGGAGCAAATGCTAGACGGGCTCTTTCACGTTTCACCAGCAGTGACAGAGTGGGTGTCTGTACTCTTCCACAGGGAGTAAGGAAGAAGCCGCCTTTTCTTGAGTTGAATCCGGTAAGAGCTCTGGTCGCATTAATACCGATAATCCAGTCTGACTCGGAGCGGCAGAGGGCTGTATCCTCAAGGGGCTTCATTTCTGCATTATCCCTCAGCTGGGAAAAACCTTTTTTAATAGCATCCGCGGTCATCGACTGTAGCCACAGCCGTTTAAATGTTTTTTTTGCCACCGAGTTATTCCAGACATATTTGAGAATGTATTTGAAAATCAACTCACCTTCACGGCCTGCATCACAGGCGTTAATGATTTCCGTTATGTCCTTTCGGCGAATAAGTCTTTGCAGTGTATTGAGTTGTCCTTTGGTACCATCAAGACCTTTTAAGGGAAAAGTCTCCGGCAGAATGGGAAGTTTGTCCATATCCCATTTTTGGAAAACAGGATCAATTTCTTCGGGATAACAGATTGAAACCAGATGACCTATTGCATATGAAATGACATAGTTATCACCCTCGTAATGGGTTTTTGTTTTTTTGAATTTACCGGGGAGAATTTTTGCCAGATCAGCGGCTACACTCGGTTTCTCTGCAATTATCAGGGTCTTGTCGGTCATATGTGGTGGTTGCTGAATCGGGTTGTTTGTTTTCTGTGATTTGCGTCGGTTTACAGCAATTGTTAAAAACTGACAGCACAGCAGATTGGACTTTTTACAACGGGATCAAAACTGTCGATTAAATAAATAGTCAATTCAGGTTTGTCAAACACTATTTTGTTTTTACCGGGATTTTCATCCTGTCAAATCCTTTGTTTGTTTTGTTCTATTGTGCAATATTTGCACATTTTTTTCACCATATATAGATATTTAAGGAGGTACTTAATGTTTGACAAGTATATATGTTTGTGGTTATATGTCTTGGTTCGATTGTTGGGTGCTTTTTTCTCCTTTATTTGTACCGGGAAAGGGTGCAGGCTTTTTTTCACTGATCGGACGTTTGCGGGGGTATACTTTTTGTGCGCTGTGCTGGTACAGAGAGGTTGTTGAAAGTGGGCAATGCCCGCTTTTTTTTATGTCTGAATGACACTGGTCTTTCAGTTTGCGGCTATATGCCACCTGCCCTCAGGGAGGTGCCTGCCTGGTTACGGGATGGATGGATGAGTGAGTATATCATTGACAGGGTGAAGGAATTCCTTAAAGATCTGTTGCCTTCAATGGAACTTGAGCTTTTCGACATCCAATTTCGCAGAGAAGGACATGGTTGGGTTCTTCGGGTTTTTGTCGACACAGATGATGGAGTCGGTCACGAGCACTGCAGCAAAGTTAGTCGCGAATTGAGTTATTACTTAGACGTTGAAGATCTTATTGAACATGCATATCACCTTGAGGTGTCTTCTCCCGGTCTTGAACGTCCTCTGCGGTCTGCTGCTGATTTCTGTCGTTTTACAGGTGGACTCGCCAGAGTAAAATTGTCTGAAAATAGAGAAGGGAAAAAGGTTTTTGAAGGTGTTATTGAACGGGTCAGTGAAAATATAATTGATCTGAGGCTTGAAGATAAAACTCTGGTACAGTTTCCTTTTGAGGCGATTAATAAAGCCAGGTTGGCGATTTAATATTTAAGGAATGAAATCTGCGTTGTTCCACTTCTCATGGGAAGCGGTAAATATGCTTGTCTATCGGGGTTTGCTTCCCGGCGATGCAATGTCAACAAGAAGCTAGAGCTGAAAGTTATAAAGATGGGGTAAAAGAATGTTATCGGATTTGAAACGTATCATCGACCAGATCAGTAGGGATCGAGGGTTCGACAAGGCACTGCTGATAGAAGCTATTGAAGAGGCTGTGCAGTCAGCCGCCAGAAAAAAACTTGGCAGTCGTCGTGACATCGAAGTTCGATATAACGAAGAGTACGGTGAAGTTGAAATATTTCAGTTCAGAATTGTTGTAGAAGAAGCTTTAGATGAACAGACCGAGATTGAGCTCAATGAGGCGGTAAAGCTTGATCCTGAAGTTCAGTTAGGTGATGAGCTTGGCGAAAAAATGGTTGATATTACTGACCTTGGACGGATTGCTGCGCAGTCGGCCAAACAGGTTATCATCCATAAAATGAAAGACGCCGAACGGATAGTGATTTATGATATGTTCAAGGATCGGGTTGGAGAGGTAGTGAGTGGTATTGTGCAGCGGTTTGAGCGTGGCAATATGATTGTTAATCTGGGTCGCACCGATGCAATACTGCCAAAAGATCAGCAGATCCCCAAGCGGTCTTTTAAGCAGGGAGACAGGATCCGGGCCTATTTAAAGGATGTTCGTCAAACTACCCGTGATTCACAGCTTATACTTTCAAGGACCTGTGACGAGTTTCTGGAGAAACTCTTTAACATGGAGGTCCCGGAGATGGCTGAAGGAATAGTTCGTGTCATGGGCGTGAGTAGAGAACCTGGATTTCGTGCAAAAATTGCTGTGAGTTCTTCTGAGGGTGACGTGGATCCCGTTGGCGCCTGCGTAGGAATGAAAGGATCTCGGGTGCAGAATGTTGTTCAGGAGCTTCAGGGTGAGCGAATTGATATTGTTACCTGGAGCCCTGATCCCGCAAAATACGTCTATAACGCGTTGGCACCAGCCCATGTGAGCATGGTCAGGGTTGACGAGGATGCTAAGTCCTTATTGGTTGTCGTGCCTAACGATCAACTTTCTCTGGCAATTGGCCGGCAGGGACAGAATGTGAGGCTGGCGTCAAGGCTCCTGGGGTGGCGTATTGACGTAAAAAGTGAACAGCGCTATGCGAACCTTGAAAATGAAGGGTATCAATCTCTTATTGCCTTGAATGGCGTAGATGAGGCACTTGCTGATCAAATGTTTGCCAAGGGAATTGTTTCTACTCTGGCCCTGGCTGAAAAAAATGTTGATGATCTGATTGTAATACGGGCTATCGATGAAGATTTTGCTCAAGCGATGATTGAAGAGGCGAAGGCCAATCCATTTGCAGCAGAAGAACGTGTTGATGAAGAGGACAAGGAGATTGTAGAAGTTGAGGAAAACGATGTATCTGAAATTGAGGAACAAGTATCACCTGATTCCGCAGATGCAGGAGACGAATCGGAAGAGGACGTGATTATTGTCGATGAGGAAAAAAGTAAGGATTGACAGGCAGTATATTTCGATGATGAGAAAACCGATTCGTACCTGTTGTTCCTGCAAAAAAAAAATGCTGAAAGACGATTTGAATCGCTTTGTCTGGAGAGAAGGGGCGATTAAAATTGATACTGAACAAAAGATGTCCGGGAGAGGGGCTTACAGTTGCAGGGAAAAACTCTGTATGGAGAGTTTCTTCAGACAGGAAAGGAAGTGGAAAAGATTATTTCGCCTTTGAAAAAGGGTAACTAACAAAAGCTTATCAGCAGGTGAAGTGCAGGTGCAGCATCAATGTGGATGAGCGAAAAAACTGTTGCGGTGTAATACGGGAGTGAAGGATGAGCAGGATTAGGGTTTATGAGCTGGCCAAAGAGGCAGGCATGAGCAGCAAAGTGTTAGCCGATAAATTGTTGGAACAGGGGTACGACATCAAAGGCCATAGCTCTACAGTTGATGACGATACGGCCGAAAAGATCCGGAATACTATTCTGAAGTCAACCGATACTGAACTCGTTGAAAAGAGAATCAGTGGCAGTACAGGATCAACAGTGATCAGGAGAAGGGCAACGGTCATAAGAAGAAGGCCAAAAGCTGAAGAAGTCCCCTCTGATGTGGAAACAGAAGAAATCGAAACAGCCTCCCTCAAGGAAGATTCAAAAATCTCTGAACCCGTTATAGAAAAAGAGGAAGCGGAGTCCGGTGCATCTATTACCCAGGATCATGCTGAAGAGGGAGGGAGTACGCTTATCACAACTGCCGAACTTGATCCGGTGGTTGAAGAAAAAGGTGTTGATGAAGGCGTAGCAGCTGAAGGTACTGAGACAGACAAGGAAAAGGACAGTCAAACTGAGCCTGGCACTGTTTCACCAGAGACGACTTTGGCGGAAGAGTCAGAAACCGTTAAACCGGAGAAGAAAAAAACAGTCAGGAAAAAGAAGACTGAGGAAAAACCAGTCGCCCGTAAAGGTATTGCCAGGGTGGTCGGGACGATTGAACTGCCGACCGAGAAGGCTGAACCGGTACGTCCACGTAAAAAAGCAACCAAGCCGACGCAGCAGAGGAGAGCCAAACCTAAGGCTGCACCGGTTGATACGACTCCTGCTCCTGTTCGTGAAGAGGCTGGGCGCGGTAAGAAAAAAGGGAAGAAGGGCGCTCAAACTACTGAAGGCAATGGTGACCTTCGTAGGAGTGGAAAAAAAGGTAAGAAAAACGTTAAATTTACCCATTTTGCCAATAACTATCAGGGTAAGCCAGGTGGGCGAGGTAAGAGAGGGGGGAGGCGTATAGCCAAGCCGGTAGCTCCTCCGTCAGAGATGAAGGCGAGTAAAAAACGTTTCAAGGTGTACGACACTATCAGTATTGGTGATCTGGCACAACGAATGAGGGTAAAAGCCAGCGATGTGATAGCAAAACTCATGGGGCTTGGTGTTATGGCTACCATCAATCA